>JASHRR010000385.1 GCA_030037185.1 Xanthobacteraceae bacterium
CGTGTGCGTGCAATATACGAATTGCTTCGTTGATGAAGGACGTCAGTATTATTCCGAGTTCCCGGTCTTGATCGCTGAAATCCGCATTCGGATCACGTTGCAAGACTAACAAGCCCAGCGGCTTACGCATTTCGCCGGTCAGCGGGAAGGCCAGCAAGGAGAGCGCCAACGACGGCGAAGACGCCGGGGCACCCGCGTTGGGGGAAGCTACTTGAGCTGACGCTATGTGAATTGTGAACATCGGGCGCTGAAATGTTCGCGCGTCGCCGGGAAACATGATTCGCGACGGCAGCCCATCAAGCAAAGCTTCGTGTAACGCGAGTTCCGATCCCTGAGCCAGATACAGTGCCGCGTTTTTGGCGCCTACGACGTGGGCTATTGCCTCGATCGCCGTCGTGTAGAGCGATGATAGCGTTTCGGAGGTCGATATCACATGCATCGCTGACACCGCGCGCTTCAAGCGAGCATTGACGGCTTCGAGCTCCTGATTACGCCTTGACAAGGCGCGCTCTGCAGCCTCGCGACCGCGAGCCAAGGCGAGCCGCTCGAAGCATCGTTCTAGAGTCGCGACCACGTCTTCAGGATAGAACGGCTTACACAGGAAATCGTAGGCTCCCCTTTGCAGGGCCTCGATCGCCGTTTCGACAGAAGCGTAGGCCGTCATGATCACACAAATCACGTCTTCGCGCCGTTGCCGAAACTCCCGGAGCAATGCCAGGCCGCCCTGATCACCAAGTCGGATGTCGATCAATGCCACCTCGACTTTGAAACGATCGAGCGCGTCGAGCGCTCCAGCCACGTTGTAGGCGATCTCAACCTCGTAGCCCTCAAGCCTCAACAAATTGCGGAGGCTGCCGGCAAAATCGCGATCATCGTCAACGACCAAGACATGACGGCCGAACACCGGAGGGTTTGACAGGAGTGGCCACTCCATAAACAAGCCTCCGCGATTAGCTAGTTCGCTGTGCCAGTTCTGTAATGTTATGGGACGACAGCTCCGGACCGCTCGCCTTGTGCTCGATCGCGGTCACTGGCAGCGCCAGCGGCAGCTGAATGATGACAGTGGTTCCCTTCTTCCATTGGCTCGCGACATTGATCCGCCCGTGATGTTGCTCGACGACGCGCCGCACTAATGGCAATCCAAGCCCCACCCCATAGGCTTTTGTGCTGAAGAGGGGCTTGAATAGCTTGTCACGATTCTCATCCGGGATACCGATTCCATCGTCGGTGATCCGCAGCTCCAGCTGTCCGTCGATGACGGTGGTGCTGATGGTGATTTCCCCGACGCGCTGGATGTCGTCTTCCGGCCGAATGATTGCCTGCTGGGCATTCTGCAACAGGTTGACGAAGGCCTGGTGGAAACGTCCGCGGTCTAAAGGAAGGGTGGCGGACGATTCGAGCGCCGTCTGCAATCGTATCTGACCGGGAAGTTCGTATTCTTCCAGCTGCATTGCTATCCACTGGTCAATGTCGACCGGCTCCAACACGAGGGTTCGGTTGCGCGAAAACTCGAGCAGCTCTTCGATGATGGAAACGCATCGCCAGATGTTTCGCTGCATGCGTTCGATCTCCTCGCGGACCAGGGGTGTGGGACCGTCAAGGTATCGGCGCAGGACAGACATCGATGAAACAAGGGTTCCAAGCGGATTGCGGAGCTCGTGGCTCACGGTCGCCATCAATTGACCGATCGCCGCTAATCGCTCGCTCTGCATCAACTCCTGGCGCGTTTCGGTCAGCTTCCTAAGCGAGATGACAAGGTCGCGCTCTGCAAGCTCTCGACTCTCGTGCGCGAGCACAACCCACCATGCACCCACGCAAATAAGGACAAACGTGGCCATGTAGATTCGGAGGAGCAAGCGGCCGCTGCCGAGCGGCGTGACTGACAGATTTAGCTCAGTCAGTCGATAGGTCAGCAGGAACACCGCCGCCGTAACGGCCGCCAGGGCTGCAACAACGCCAAAGAATTTCATCAAACGATGTATAAGGTCGGGAGCGATCCTGCGGTGAATGTCCGCAGTGCCCGGGTGGATGTCGGGAGCAATCCTAGCTTTAGCCGGGCGCTTGCAGACATCGTGACAGTGTGCCTCCAGGCTGCAGCACAACGAACAAATCGTACCTTCGTAAAATGGGCAAAACGCCATGTCACGCGGTTCGTACCCGTAGTTGCAGATAACGCATCGCAATCGACTGGTACTGTCGAGCCTATCGGCGAGAGTGTCACGACGTGCTATGTAGTAGCGCCCCTTGGTGAGCACGCCGAGCAGAATCGCGAAGGCGAATGCCGCGCCGAGGGAGATCGTGGTCGAATAAGCCTCCGCGACGGGGCCGAAGGCGCCCGCGAAGGCCGCCAGGGACAGCATCGAGGCAATAGCCATCGCGCCGCAACCGACAGGATTGATGTTGTGCAGGTGCGCCCGCTTGAACTCGATGAAAGAGGGACTGATCCCAATCGGCTTAAGGACCGTGAGGTCGGCGAAGATCGCACCGACCCAAGCAATGGCGACGTTGGCATAAACGGCGAGGACCAGATCGAGTGTTTCGAATATGCCGAGCAACATCAGCAGGAGCGAGATCATGATGTTAAATACGAGCCAGACTACGCGCCCGGGATGGTAATGAGTCACGCGTGAATAGAAGTTTGACCACGCCAGCGAACCCGCGTAAGCGTTGGTAACATTGATTTTGATCTGGGAAATGAGCACAAAAATCGTTGCCGCGGCCAGAACTATCCGTGGGTCTTGGTTGATAAATTTGTACGCGTATGTGTACATGTGTACTGGCTCGACTGCGTTCTCAAAGCTGAGGCCGCTGCGGACAGCCAATGCCGCCAGGAGACTGCCCGCGAGGATTTTCAGGCAGCCGATGATCACCCAGCCTGGTCCCGCAAAAATGACCGCTGCCCACCAGCGGCGCCGGCTCTGCGCAGTCTTGTCCGGAAGAAACCTCAGATAATCGACCTGTTCGCCGACTTGCACGACCAGCGAAAACAGCACGCCGGTGGCTGCGCCAAAATAGAGAACATTGAATCCCTCAGAATCTTCCCGGCGACCCGCGAAGGTGACCCAATCGCTGAAAACGCGAGGCTCGGTCCAGAAGATGAAGATGAACGGGGCGATGAGCATGATCGCCCAGAGGGGTTGGGTGATAAGCTGCAGTCGGCTGATCAACGTTATGCCAAGGAAGGCGATTGGGATGATTACGATCGAGGAGACGATATAGCCGATGACGATCGGCAGCCCCAACGACAACTCCAGCGCCTGCGCCATAATCGCTGCTTCGAGCGCGAAGAAGATAAAAGTGAAGCCAGCATAGATCAGCGACGTGATGGTCGATCCAATATAGCCAAATCCGGCGCCGCGCGTGAGAAGGTCCATGTCGATGTTGTATCGACTGGAGTAATAAGCAATTGGAAGATTGGTGAGGAACACAATGATGCTGACGACGACGATTGCAGGAAGCGCATTGACAAATCCATAGTTGAGTGTGATCGTGCCGCCGATTGCTTCCAACGCGAGAAACGAAATGCCACCAAGAGCTGTGTTGGAGATGGTGAAAGGTGACCATTTTCTGAAAGACTTGGCGGCATAGCGAAGCGAATAATCCTCCATTGTTTCGTTGGCGACCCACGCCTGGTAAGATCGTCTTACTCGGATTGCGCTCGAGGTCATGACTGTTGCGAGGCAAGATCGATGCCAGCGCGGTACGTCGCTACTGTGAATTGTACGAGATCGCGCCGCCCTCTAAATGTTGCCGGAAAGTCATTGCCTGATCGACGGAAAGACGGTTTGAGCGATCCTGCCTGCGGATTTCCAGGACGGCCGCCGTTTGCTATCTTGGTGGCAGGCCTCCACAAGCATTTGAGCGAACGTCCGAAGAGGGTGAACCATGAATCTGACCCCGCGCGAGAAGGACAAACTGATGATCGCGATGGCTGCTGCAGTGGCACGGCGGCGCCTTGAGCGTGGCGTCAAGCTCAATCACCCTGAGGCGGTGGCGCTGATTAGTGACTTCATAATGGAAGGCGCGCGCGACGGCAAAACCGTCTCTGATCTGATGCAGGCGGGCGCGCAAGTGATCTCGCGAGATCAGGTGATGGACGGCATTTCCGAGATGATTCACGAAATCCAGGTCGAGGCGACTTTCCCCGACGGAACAAAGCTTGTGACCGTGCATGAGCCAATCAGATAAACTTGGGATGATTTCGACCGGGTGGCACATATCCCGGCCATCAAGAGGATTTCAACCATGGTTCCTGGCGAAATGTTGATTAAGGATGGCGAGATCGAGCTCAATAGTGGTCGCAACACGATCGAGCTTTCAGTCAGCAATACTGGCGACCGGCCCATTCAAGTTGGCAGCCACTATCATTTCTTCGAGACCAATCCTGCGTTGAGGTTCGACCGGACAAAAGCCCGAGGCATGCGCCTCGACATCGCGGCTGGCACCGCGGTGCGGTTCGAGCCTGGCCAGACCAGGGAGGTGAAATTGGTCGCTCTGGCTGGCAAGGAGACGATTTATGGGTTTCGCCAGGAAGTGATGGGGAAGCTTTAACGCCGTGGCGCTGACTTGTGCAAGTGATCGCGTCCGCGCAACTCGAGGCGCTCAGGAAGCTGCCGAGCAAATTATGGGGGGAGGCGACGCGATGCGTGGCCATAAATGCGGCGCGCCGGTTAAGATTCGTGCAAGACAACCTGGGTCCTGCGCCTGAGAATGGCGAAGGCTGCCGCACTGTGCGCAGCCCTGCGAAGCTCTACGGGAGCCGGATCATGCCGATCAGAATGCCCCGCTCCGTGTACGCCGACATGTTCGGTCCTACGACCGGCGACCGGGTGCGGCTTGCCGACACCGATCTCATCATCGAGGTGGAAGAGGATTTCACCATCTATGGCGAGGAGGTGAAGTTCGGCGGCGGCAAGGTAATCCGCGACGGCATGGGGCAAAGCCAGGTCACCAACCGCGACGGAGCCGTCGACACCGTCATCACCAATGCGCTGATCCTCGATCACTGGGGGATCGTCAAGGCAGACGTGGGCCTCAAGGAAGGTAGGATTTCCGCGATCGGTAAGGCCGGCAATCCCGACATCCAACCGGGCGTCACCATCGTCATCGGTCCCGGCACCGAGGTGATCGCGGGCGAAGGAAAAATCCTTACCGCCGGCGGCTTCGACACCCACATCCACTTCATATGCCCGCAGCAGATCGAAGAGGCGCTGATGTCCGGCATCACCTCCATGCTGGGCGGCGGCACCGGCCCGGCTGCCGGCACCAACGCCACCACCTGCACACCGGGGCCATGGCATGTGGGGCGCATGATCCAGGCGGCGGATGCCTTTCCAATGAACCTGGGCTTCGCCGGCAAGGGCAACGCTTCGCAGCCGGCGGCGCTGGAGGAGCAAATCAAGGCCGGTGCCTGCGCCCTCAAGCTGCACGAGGATTGGGGCACGACGCCAGCCGCGATCGACTGCTGCCTGTCGGTTGCCGACGACTATGACATTCAGGTGATGATCCACACCGATACGCTCAACGAATCGGGGTTTGTCGAGGAAACCATCAAGGCTTTCAAGGGCCGCACCATTCACGCCTTCCATACCGAGGGCGCCGGCGGCGGCCACGCGCCCGACATCATCAAGGTGGCAGGATTAGATAACGTGCTGCCCTCCTCCACCAATCCGACCCGGCCGTTCACCCGCAACACTATCGACGAGCATCTCGACATGCTGATGGTGTGCCATCACCTTGATCCGGCGATCGCCGAGGATTTGGCTTTCGCGGAAAGCCGTATCCGCAAGGAGACCATTGCGGCCGAGGATATCTTACATGATCTCGGCGCACTCTCCATGATGTCGTCGGACAGCCAGGCCATGGGCCGCATCGGCGAGGTCATCATCCGCACCTGGCAGACCGCCGACAAGATGAAGAAGCAGCGCGGCCGGCTGCCGGAGGACAAGGGAGACAACGATAACGCCCGGGCGAAGCGCTACGTGGCTAAATACACCATCAATCCGGCAATCGCGCATGGCGTGTCGAGGCACATTGGTTCCATTGAGAGGGGCAAGCTTGCCGATCTGGTGTTATGGTCGCCGGCCTTTTTCGGCGTCAAACCTGACCTTGTGATCAAGGGCGGCACGATCGCGGCCGCCCCCATGGGCGACCCCAATGCGTCGATCCCGACGCCGCAGCCCGTGCATTACCGCGCGATGTTCGGCGCCTTCGGCAAGGCGCTGACCGCGAACTCGCTGGTATTCGTCTCCAAGGCCGCCGTGAATGAGCGCGTGCGCGAGCAACTCGGGGTGGAGAAGCAGTTGGTCGCCGTTGAAAACACCCGCGGCATTACGAAGAAAACTATGGTACACAACAACGCAACTCCCGAGATTGAGGTTGACCCCGAAACCTACGAAGTCAAGGCAGACGGTGAACTTTTGACTTGTGCGCCTGCCGAGGTGCTGCCAATGGCCCAGCGGTACTTTCTGTTTTGATCAAACCTGAAGTCTCGGAGCGTATACGCGCCGTGAAGCGGGCGTCGCAGGTTTTGCCCGTCGGCACGTGGCGCATGCACGACGCCATCGACCACGTGGTACTCGACGCCGACGAGCGCTATCGGCGGCGGATCGTCATGATCGCTGAGCGTGGCAGCAAGTTTCTGCTCGATCTGCCTGAAGTGATGGCGTTGCGCGATGGCGACGGGTTCTTGCTCAACGACGGCAAGATCGTCGCGGTGGTCGCCCGGACCGAGCCGCTGGTCGAGATTACGGCGGAGGATGCCGCCGAACAAACCACCATCACGGCGCGCCTGGCATGGCATCTCGGCAATCGCCATACCGAGGTAGAGATCGTCGGCGGCAAATTGCGGATGCGGCGCGATCACGTGCTGGAGGAGATGCTGGCGGGGCTCGGGGCGCGCCTCACGCCAATCGAGGCGCCGTTCGAGCCAGAACGTGGGGCGTATGGGCACGAGCATGGTAAGGGTGGCGGGCGTATTTGAGGTCCCTGCAAACAATTTGAGGGTGAACATCCGGCGACTCCCCACTCGATCCTTCGTCCACAAGCGGGCAGGCGTCGCGGCGGTTCGGCCATCGCCCCATCCAGCCGACCGCCGAGATCAACCCTGCTCTCTATCGGCCCATGACTCGGATGTCGCCTGCCTATCGGTCGGCGTTAGATCGCGTCCAGCCCGAATTCCCCGGTTCGGATGAGGCCCGATGATGAACTGACAGCTCCGCGATAACTGATGGCATCCCTCAGCAGTTGCGGTCACAAGATAGAGATAGAGTACGAGACGTGATTCCAGCGCCGGCATGCCGCTCGCTTCCAAGTCTTCAGCATGCCCTCTCTACTTGGTATCCGATCGGAACGCACGCGCGGAGATACGGTGCGGCGCGGCTCCATTACGAAGACCGGCAATCATCGGGCACGACGGGTGCTGATCGAGGGAGCGTGGACTTACCGATTTTCGGCACGGGTCGGCGACACCTTGCGGGGTCGGTTCAAGGACTCCCCCTCAACATCCGCAGCATCACCCGGAAGGCATACGGCTGTGCGCCCGCTATCGTTGGCTCATTGCCGATGGCAAGAAGACCCCCGTTGCGACAACGGCGATTGGCCGCGAGCTCGCCGCCTTCCTGTGGGCAAGCGATCGGCAGGTTGCGCCCCAGAAGCCGGCCACCTCAAGGAGCTCTCATCATGTCGAACGGATTGACGCTTCGCGCGCTTTCGCTGTCAATCCCTCGCGCCAAGAGGCACGATCCTGGCGGCGTTGGGGATTGACCGCTCGGCGCCCCAAGCAGAACCATGCTGCCATGGGATGAATGCCTCATCCACGTCACCGCACGGGCGAAACGCACATCAACGCTGGAGGAAGGAGTCCAACTCATCGACAACATCGTGCACAGCGCCGCCGGTGAGGCCCACGATGAGGAACCCCAGCACGTAGCCAGTGGCCGATACCATGCCCGCGCTCTGGACGTTGGGGGAGCGCCAGGCGAACAAACGGTCGATGCGGTAACCAACCCGCGAATAAGAGTCTGATCAACCGTCGTCTCAAACCCCATTTCCGACCCTGTGAACTTGGTCGGAAGCAAACCGACCAGGGGAGTTTGTTGCCGCCTGTGACAACGGAAAGAGCTACTCTGCGGCGCAAAATTCAACAAGCGCCAGCCTGGGGGCCAGCCAGTGCGTCCTTACCGCGCATCGCGGAGCTGCCTTGGCATACCTAGTTATTGAAAATTGCGGAGCGCTGCATGAAGGATGTCGTCGTGAGCGGTGTTGCGTAGATTAGCGCGACTGGCGCGATTGCTTGCCGCGACCGATGATTATGATGGACATATTCCCCACCCAGCATGTCTCAATCCGCGATGAAGCGCTTGCCATTCTGGCGCGGCTGGGAACGCCGAATACTGCGTTTGCACGCGACGGACTTGCGGTTTCGTCTCCCATCACCGGCGAGCTCATTGCCCATCTTGCGATCACCAGCCCGGAGGAGGCTGGCGAGACCATTGAACGGGCGGCGCAAGCCTTTGACGTCTGGCGTTCGGTGCCGGCGCCCCGCCGCGGGGAGTTGGTGCGGATGCTTGCGGAGGACCTACGCGCCGCGAAGGTCGACCTCGGCCGCCTCGTAACGCTCGAGACCGGCAAGATCGTGTCCGAGGGCCTCGGCGAGGTCCAGGAGATGATCGACATTTGCGATTTTGCTGTAGGGCTGTCGCGCCAGCTGTATGGCCGCACCATTGCGACTGAGCGGGCCGACCACCGGATGATGGAGTCTTGGCATCCGCTCGGTGTTTGCGGCGTAATCTCGGCATTTAACTTTCCGGTTGCGGTGTGGTCCTGGAATGCTGCCCTTGCGCTGGTGTGCGGCGATCCGGTGGTCTGGAAGCCCTCCGAGAAGACGCCGCTTACCGCGCTCGCCGTGCAAGCGGTGGTCAGGCGTGCGCTGCGCCGCTTTGGCGATGCACCAGATGCCCTGTCTGGAATTTTGATCGGCGGCCGCGAACTGGGCGAGACTTTGGTCGACGATCCTCGCGTTGCCGTCGTCTCGGCGACCGGTTCCACTGCGATGGGCCGCATCGTCGGCCCGCGGCTCGCTGCTCGTTTTGCCCGTGCGATCCTCGAACTTGGCGGCAACAACGCCGCCATAGTCGCGCCTTCGGCCGATCTCGACTTGGCCGTGCGGGCGATCGCATTTGCCGCAATGGGCACGGCTGGCCAACGCTGCACGACGCTGCGGCGAATATTCGTGCACCAGCGCATCTACGACCAACTGATGTCACGGCTTTCACGGATCTATGGGGCGGTCAAAGTTGGCGATCCGCGCGATTCGGACACGCTCGTTGGGCCACTCATTGACCGACGCGCCTTCGAGAGCATGCAGCACGCGCTCGACGAGGCGCGCGCTGCCGGCGGAAACGCCCGCGGCGGGGAGCGCATCAAATGCGTCGGCGGAGAAGACGCCTACTACGTCCGCCCCGCTCTCTGCGAAATGCCGGAGCACACTGGTCCTGTCCTGCGCGAAACCTTTGCACCGATCCTTTACGTGATGCGCTACGGCGAACTCGACGAGGCCATTCGCTTGCACAACGCCGTCACTGCGGGCTTGTCCTCATCCATCTTTACCCTCGACGTGCGCGAGGCGGAGCGTTTTGTGTCGGACACCGGCTCAGACTGCGGCATTGCCAATGTGAACATAGGGCCTTCGGGAGCCGAAATTGGCGGGGCCTTTGGTGGCGAGAAGGAGACTGGCGGCGGCCGCGAGGCCGGCTCCGATGCATGGAAGGCGTACATGCGTCGCGCTACAAACACTATCAATTTCGGGACGCAGCTTCCGCTCGCGCAGGGCGTTAGGTTCGATATTGAACAATAAAAATAGGAGATCGCAGTAATCTCGCTGCCAAGCTCCTCCGCAGATGCGCCCACTGCGGTCCCGCGCTAAGCCTTTCCGGTTCGGGGCAGCAGCCAAGCCATGATTCTCGCATAGGGATCCTCGCGGCTGGGGCCGATCGAATTTGTCTCAACGGCTCTCTTTGCAAAGGCCGCCGCCTGCTCCTGAGTTTGCCGCTTATCACGCGGTAGTGACATCCATTCGCGGATCACTTTTCGTCGAACGTCGTGTTCTGGTCTCATGTCCACAGCACATCATGGCTCAGGTGCCGAATCCTGCGCTGTCGCGGCACCATAGGAGTTGCTTGTTGTCCTGAGGTGAGAGGCGTGCTCGCCGTTCGGTCGACTACTCGGTTTCCCGACGCAAGCACGCTCCCCGCGCCCTCGAATACGATTTTATACCCACGAGAGCATATGAATTCCAGAGAGATCAAGGTCGGATTTCATAAGCACAGCGTAGTGACTACTCCGCACGGCTAAAGCCGGGGGCTTCTACCCTGCCGCAGCCGTAGGGTTCCTTCAACAAGCGCCGGCAGCCCCAGGCGGGGAATGTTCCTTGCAGCGTTTACGTGACGATCATGAACCGCACCGCAATCGTTGCAACTCCAGTCTCTTATTCGCAGGCCCGCGATATCTCCGTCGAGGGCGGCAGACAACCGCACTCCGAACAGGTCCGGGTAGATGCTCAGCAACTTCAAGACACATGCCGCCGCCGCGCAATCGCGATTTCCATGTCAGCATGGTCCTGAAGTCCCACCAACCGGCATCGAGAACGCTCTTTGCCATGTTGGTACGAGCGAGTTTCGAGGGGCTAACATTGCCAAACCCAGTGAACCCAAATTGCCGCACAAGCTTCGTCGTCTGCTTGTGGAGAAAATCTTTTCGGCGATTTCGGAGCAGGTCCCTATTTTCGCTCTGAGAACTATGACAGCGATACCGCAGAAGCTTGCCCTCGAAACGGGAACCTGCATCCGCGCCCAGTTTACGGGCGAGCCGCCGGAGCGCGCTGAACTCTTCGGCCAAGGGCAACTCGATGCCCGCGATCCAAGGGACAGCGACCTGGTGCGCCAGCATCGCCAGCAGTCATGACCACCCGTCGCAGCCCCAAGGGTGAGCTGGAGACGCTGACTGAGTGGAATGCCGGCGGGCGAGCTTATCCAAACCACCAGGCGGCGGGTGGCTAGCAGGCGCCCTGCTTGGACTCTGGCGATTCGAATACGAGGGAATCGATCCCGTTGGTATTGCATGCGCATTGGCGCCGGTAGTTGAGGACGGAGGCCTTCGAGCCGCAAACCCGAAACCCCGGCTGGACCGCAATCCCTTGCAGCGTCGCGCCCGTGAACCTTATTGCCCGTCGAAGGCGCCGGCAGCGGCTGGTTCTTTCGTTTTTTGCGGGGATATCGTGCTGACATAGGCGATCACGCCGCAACCATGTAAGTTCGAACAAGGAGGCTGTTTTGACGGCCGGCTGAAGAGAGCCTCGACGAACCACGCGCCGACAATCTGATCGCTGTCGTGCCATAATTTGTGGTGGCCGAAGAGCTGGCGCCCACGCCGGCACCGCCCGGCGCTTTGGTACCGCCGCAGGCGTCGGATGGCCTTCGCGCCAATTCGGCGTTACACTCGCCTGGAAACGCACGTTGCGGAGGGGCAGAGATGCGGATCGACTGGCACGTGCACATCAACGATCCCAAGTACACTGGCCTGCCGTGGTGGCCGCATCCGGTACCAATGTCTTTGGAGAATGCGCTCGAAGCTCATCGGCTCGCCGGGCTGGACCGCACTGTCATCAGCAATGCGGTGCACTACGTTCGTTTTTGCAAGACCCGCAAGGAAGTGAACGACGCCCTGGAAAGCTCTAACCGGTATCTTGCGAGGTGCCGCGATCGGCATCCCGACAAGTTTGTCGCCATGGCGACCTGCGTTCCTGGTGGCGGTGATGAGAGCTTGAGGGAAGTGGAACGCGCCGTGAAAGAGGACGATGCACGCGCCGTCATCATCAATTCCAGTCATCACGGGCATTATCCAGACGAGGAGGCCGCGCGTCCGTTCTGGCAGCTGGTCACTGATCTCGATATTCCGGTGTTTATCCATCCCGGAGATGCCACCACACCGGCGATGGCAGATTATCGGCTTGCCTCGAGTGTCGGCCGCCCGGCCGACAATTGCCTCGCTTTGGCCCGCCTGATCGTTCGCGGAATTTTCGAGCAGTTCCCTACCGCGAAAATCGTTGGCAGCCATCTCGGCGGGGGCATTTGTGAAGTCATCGGCCGCATGGATTATGCCTACGAACTGCTCGACTTTTCCGTGTTCCTTGGCAAATACGAGCCGATGATGATCCGTCATCCACCGCGTCATTACTTGAAGATGCTGTATCTCGACTCCGCCTGCTATTGGGCGCCGGCGGCCGAGTGTGCCCTGAAGTCGGTGGGCGAGGATCATTTCTTGTTTGGTACGGACGCTCCGCCAATGGTACCGTTGAAACTCAAAGGGTTGAAGCTCATGGACGAGATCGGCATGAGTTCAGCCCAATATGCGAAGGTTATCGGCGGCAATGCCGCGCGGCTGTTGAAGCTCAACTGAGCAGGACGACGCAACCCGTCCCGGGCCAATCTGAGTGCGATTAGATAACACGATTCCGGCGCAAGATGGTCGGCTCCGCCCCACCCCGACTTGCGGAAATGACCGATCGAGTGGGCGAAAGCCGGCGATTGCATTCGCGGTTGCTGCGGCGATGATTGCTGCGACGGCATTGGCGTCACGGGCAGCAGAGTATCCTGATCGGGAAATACGCGTTATCGTTCCGTTTGCCGCTGCCGGTACCACCGACATCGTGACACGCATATTGTTCAACGAGATTTCCCGGTCCCTGGGCCGAAACATCATCATCGACAATCGACCCGGCGCCGGCGGAAACATCGGCCTCGACCAAGTCGCCAAGTCCGCGCCCGACGGGTATACCCTCGTTGTTGCCGACCCAACAACTTCGTTGCCTGCCAACGTCACCCTGTTTCCGGACCTGAAATTTCATCCCGTTCGCGACCTCACGCCCGCCGGTGGATTTGGCTTTACGGGAGCGGCGGTGATTGTGACCAACTCTCTTCCGGTTAGATCGCTTGCCGACTTTGTCGCTCTTGCCCGAAGCAGGCCGAAACAGCTCCTTTATGGCTCGACGGGCAATGGCTCGCCCGGTCACTTGAGCGGCGAGTTGCTGTCGCGGCTGTTGGGCATCGAGACCGTTCACGTGCCTTATCGAAACGGCGCGCAGGGCACGACCGATTTGCTGACCGGCCGGATACACTTTTGGGTGGCTCCTATTCCCACACGCCTGGAGCAAATCAGGCAAGGTCAGTTACGCGTCCTGGCGGTTGCCGGGGCCGAGCGCTCGCGAGATTTGCCGGAGGTTCCAACCGTCAAGGAACTTGGCTTTGGCGCCTTCGATGCGTCCACGGCCTACGCCGTCTTTGCTCCAAAAGGCGTATCCACAGAGATTATTCAACAATTGAACGGGGAGATCGCAAAGGCGCTGCACAACGAAGAAATTGCCAACAAACTGCGCGCCGCCGGGGTCGAGCCCAGGCTATTGCCGCCGGCCGAGGTCACGGCCTTGCTCGAGGCAGAAATCGAAGAATGGGCTCGGATCATAAAGTCCGTCAATATTCAGATACGATAGTAATCGATCTCACTTAACGTAACCGGCGATAAGATAGGTCTAAACTCCAGGCAATTTGCGATTGGGGACCGTTGATCCGAAACGGGTTTTCAGGCTGCCGCGCCCCAAAACGGGGGACCACCACGAGTCGGCAAGGTTCGGCCAACCCAACTTGGCCACGTCGACGCCAAGCGGCGTGCGGAGCGGGCAGGTTCTTGCCGAAATGATCCCCCGTTAAAGGGTTCGGCGCCTTGTGCCGCCGTCCGTTGGTGGTGAGTGTCGTCGACTTTGGGAGGGCTTCCAGCGTCCCGCCATCGGCTGACAACTCGCTTGGTCCAAAGAGCTTCTCGCTCGCCGAGAAAGCAGTTGTAACACTTGCTCCGCGCTTCCTCCCGATGCCTGAAGGCAGGGGCTTCCGCGCGGAGGTTTTGGTGAAGCTGAACTTCGATCGACTCGCCGAACATGACGATGGACGGCGAGATCGGTCGAGACCGCGCCCGGAAGGCGGCTGCGATATCCGTCACGCCAGATCCGGCCGGCTGATGCCGGCATCAACAATGACCTCGGCGCAACAGGCTGCGGTCGCACGACACCAATGGCCAGCTCGAACTCACGCCGGCGCCGACCGCATGGAATCCTGCGATCCAGCCCAATTGCCGCGGCTCGCCCTCCCGCTGAGCTCACTCCGCAGCGCGCTTTGCCGCGACGATCTGGTCGGCAGGCTTGCCGGTGAGTTCCGCCATGTGGTCGAATTTGAAGGTGAAGCTGCCAACGCCGGCAGTGGCGGAGCGTACTTCGATGATGAGATCGCCGATCTCGCTCTCCGGCATCATGGCGCGCACGACATCCCAACCTTCCCAGCCCTCGCGGGTATCGAAACCGAGGATCTGGCCGCGGCGACCGGACAGGATCGCGTTGATCTTGGTGGTCGCGTCCGACGGGCAGGCGATTTCCACCATGTGGATGGGCTCGAGCAACACCGGCTGGCATTGCGGCAGCGCTTCGGTAATGCCGATACGGCCCGCAATACGGAACGCCATGTCGGAGGAGTCGACGGCGTGATAGGAGCCGTCGACGAGGGCAACCGCGATGTCGACAACCGGAAAGCCGAGCGGGCCATGTTTCATCGCGTCAACGATGCCTTCTTCCACCGATGGGATGTAGTTGCGCGGCACCACCCCGCCGGTGATCTTGTCCTCGAATACGAAACCGGAATTGCGCGGCAGCGGCTTGATGTCCAGCACGACGTCGCCGAACTGACCATGCCCACCGGATTGCTTCTTGTGCCGGCCGCGCTGCTGGATCGGCCTTCTGATGGTTTCACGATATCCGACCGTCGGCCGGCGGCGTTCGATCGCGATGCCGAAGCGCTCGGCCAACCGCTCGGTCGCGACGCGCAAATGCATTTCACCCTGTCCCCAAACGACCGTTTCCTGCGCCTCGGGGTTGTTGACGACGGTGAGCGAGGGGTCCTCCTCGAGCAGCTTGGTGAGTGCGAGACCCAGCTTGACGTCATCCTTGCGTTCCTTGGCCGAGATCGCAATGGCAAGCACACCCGGATAAGGCTTCAGCGCTGCGATCGCGGGGTGCGGCTGCTTGCCTGAAGAGAGCGTGTCGCCGGTCTTGGCGGCGTCGAGTTTCCCGAACGCGACAGTCTCTCCGGCGCTTGCCGCGCCGCGCTTCTCGCTCGATTGTCCCAACAGCTTCGAGACGCCCGAGACCCGCCCGACCTCCTCGCTTGGCGAACTCAGGGTCACGCCGTCGCCAACTTGGCCGTTGAGCACGCGCGCCACTGACAGCTTGCCGCCGTGGGCGGTGTGGAAGGTCTTTAATACGGCGGCGACCGCCTCGCCATTGGTCTTGAGGCCGAGCCGCTTCGCAGTGGCCGTCATGCCAGGCGCCTCGTGACGCAACGCCTTCAGCAGACGCAGGATGCCATTGGTGCGGGTGGCGACGCCCATCAGCACAGGGCACACGACCCCGTCGCGAAGTTCCTTGCCGAGATCGTCGAATACGCGGTCGCGCGGCGGCGGTATGTCGGCGAGCAGCTGCTCCATCAGTTCGTCGTCGTGGTCGGCGAGCGTCTCCAACATGCTGAAGCGGGCATCCTTCAGCTCGGCATCAAGGCCGTCGCCGTCGAGCGCGATCACCTCGGACGCAGAGTGCTCGCGATACACATAGGCTCGCTCCAGCGCGAGGTCGATGAAACCAGTGATGATGTCGTTCTTGAAGGTCGGAATCTGACGCAACAGCAGCGGCACGCGCGAGGCCGGCTGCAACAGCTTGAGGCTTTCGCGCAGGTCCTTGTCGATCTTGTCGATCTTGTTGAGGAACAGGAAGCGCGGAATTTTCAAGTCTTCCAGTTCGCGCAGGATAAGCTGCAGCTGCGCCAGCTTGCGGTCATCGGCCTCGCAGACCACGACGGCGGCATCGACTGCCGGCAAAACAGCGCGCATGTCGTGGACGAATTCGACCGAGCCCGGGCAGTCGAGAAACGTGTAGCTGTCGCCCATAAACGTGGTCGTGGCCACCGTCAGTTCCACGCTCATCTTGTGATGGCGTGCTTCTTTGCTGGCGTCGCCGACCGTGGTTCCGGCATCAACCGTGCCTTGACGCTGAATGGCGCCGGTGCGGGCCAGAATCGCTTCCAGAAGCGTCGTCTTGCCGCTCTGGAATGGCCCCACCAGCGCAATACACCGTGGGCCTCTGGGCCCGCTTTCCCTGTCTCCCATAAACTGCCTCCCTCGAGGTCGAGATCGGTCCCTCCGCCCGGCCTTTCCTATCGTTTCAGGGGAATAGGGGCGTTGGCAAGTGCGCATTTTGACGGGGGTGTGACACGCTCGGAGGCCAGCGGGGATTGGCTCGTCAGCGCTTCGCAGCGTATGCGGGTTCCGATGCCGATGCCCTACCTCCTCAATCGATGACGCAAGCCACGCGTTAACCAGACCATTTCAGTTGCGACGGAAGAATCCTCATTAAACGCGAAAAAGTTCCCTTCCGTGGAAAAAATCTGCCGGGCCGGCCGCAGCGGAAAATCCGCGATCAATTCAAATCGGGATAGGGGAGCGCCTCACGGCGCCGCCGACATGAGCTACGCGTCCAGTACACGGCGGCTCGGTGGATCGATCGGCTTGGCCGGGTAGGAGGGATGGCAAGCCGCGGCGAAGGCGGCATTGGCAAAGGCGCTGGCGCGGTGATGCGGTGGCGGCAGGGCTTTGCTTCACCAGAAGCTGCTGGCCGGTGTTGAGTTCGGTGTAGCGGGTCCGATTGCCACGACAGAAGCAGCGCAGAGAGCTCGCGAAGCAAGATCGCCTTCACGGATGCGCCTTGCGGATTTGTCACCCCGCCCCTTGAGGGCCGTGGACTTTGCGATCACTCGGCCCGCTCGTCCGGCCGCCTCGTTATCGGGTTCTCGTCCATCAGGCCGGGGGTTTTGCTCCTTTCAGACCTCGCGGCGACGCCCTTGACTGACGCCGCGATCAGGCCAGATGGAGACTTGCTCCACCGATCAGGCTCTGCACACAACGCGAAAGCCCCGGACGAGCCGGGGCTTTCGACCATCATGCGGCGTGATCAGTGGTGCCTGTGACGACGACGATGCCGCACGCGAGGCGCTACTGCGGGACGATCGACTGACTGCAGTTCCAGGTCTGTCAGCCCGGCCGACACGTTAAGGCCGGTCTGCGCTTCGGCACTGACGGGTTGCAGAGCGATGCTGTTATTGGAACCGCCGACCAGCGCGTTGGCGCCGAGGCCGACACCGACTGAGGCGTTACCCTGTACGCCACCGTAGTTACCGGCAAGGTCCCCCGGATGAATCACGCCGGTCGGCGCGAACACGGCCCAGTCCAGCGACACGTTTTGCGTAATGCCCAGGTCGACCCCGATCCGGCGGACCACGCCGAGGTAGTGATGCTGCGGACCGCCGCCCGACGGCGAGAACACGCACTGGAAGTTAAGCGTCGACCCGACCACGAAACCGACCGCGCCTGGGCTGCGGCAGGTGAGGCCGCCGACCTCGACATTGGCCTGGGCTGGTGCGGCCGCCATCACCACTGCTGCCGCGATCGCGGAAAAACACATTGTACGTACTGTCATAACTATCTCCCCGTTTGCGTGGATGAGCCCTTCTACATCGAAAAATTCACGCGTCAACGCACCCAGCGCAGATCAATGCCGGCCTCGCCAGCAGCGAGGTTCAAGCCGGATTGTCCTTGCAGCGAGACCGGCTGCAACTCAACGGTGCGGTTAGAGCCCCCGA
>JASHRR010000038.1 GCA_030037185.1 Xanthobacteraceae bacterium
CGCTCGAGGGCCGCTCTGGGTCAAGGGCGGCCGTTGCGACCACGTTGGCAGCACGTCCGGTGTACCCGGGATTGCTGACGACCTGTCGCGTCGCTCAAGTCGTCAGCCTCGGGCCACAACCGGACTCATGCAGTGCAGCAAGAAAGCTGCTGGATTACGTCGTCGGCGATCGCGAGCAGTCGCGTCGTGCGTGTGTCAGGGCCGCAGCAGTCACGGATGTGGACCCCACGGCGCCGCCGTCAGCAGCTTGACCTCCTGTGTCATGACAAGCGGTCGGAACTCCGAGGCAAAACGTTCCACGAAGTCCTTGTTGGCGAAGACCCCTGCCCAGTGCTTCCACCGGGCGGCGTCGTCATCAAACTTCCAGAGGTGGACGAGTTGATTGATCGTGCCAGTGTCGGCCTGGAACTAGCCCAAGAGTTTGTCGTCATGGCCGCCCTTCTTGAGCGCCGGGAAGCCGAGCTCCTGGTAGAGCTTCGTCGCTTCCGCCATCTTGCCGACGTATAGTGTGTACGTTGGCAATCCGTAGAGTGCCATCAGGGATTCTCCTTCATCGATCTTTATGTCGCGCCGGCAGCGTAGTCGACGCTCAGTTAACCAGAAGGTTAGTCGAAAGACTTGCACATCGCAGACGTGTATTGTTGGGTATTCTATTGACCTTCTCATAGAGCCAACGTTAACTTGTTAACGTGGAGCGCAATACTGAGTCCTCGATGTAAGTTGCAGTTTTAGTTGTCAGGCGAGGGAGCCGACGGAGATTCGTGTCCGAGCTGCCAGCGGACGTGCCGATATCCTGTGAGTTTAAAGGCAGCGTCGAAAGCGGCAACGCGTGCGAAGGAAATGCCATGGCCATTGCTGCTGTGGGTCCCGATTTGCCTGGTTCCGCGGTGAAAGACAAAACCGCCCGTCGCGCATCTCGTAAGGCCGCGTGGCGCCTTATTCCATTTCTGATTCTGTGCTACTTCGTCGCCGTTTTGGATCGCGTTAATGTCGGGTTCGCCGCGCTCACCATGAACAAGGAGTTGGGCCTCACCGCCGAAATGTTCGGATTCGGCGCCGGCATCTTCTTCCTCGGCTACTTCATCTTCGAGGTACCATCCAACTTGATTTTGGAAAGGGTTGGCGCGCGACAATGGATTGCCAGGATCATGATCTCCTGGGGTTTAATTTCAGCGTCATTCGCTTTCGTGCCCTCGATTTCCGCAGTATTCCAAAGCCTGGGTTTAGTGTTTTTCGATAATGCCCGCATGTTTTATCTCATGCGTTTTATATTCGGTGCGGCGGAGGCGGGGTTCTTTCCCGGCGTCATTCTTTATCTTACGTACTGGTTCTCGGCCGATGAGAGAGCACGTTGTGTCGGCGCGTTCTTTACGGCAGTTCCGTTATCCTCTGTCATTGGGGGACCGCTCTCTGGATTTATTCTCGATACGCTCGATGGCTCTCTGAACCTTGTCGGATGGCAATGGCTGTTCATTATCGAGGGCGCCCCATCCATTCTCGTTGGGTTCTGGGCTTTGAGGCATCTCACGGCCAAACCGAAAGAAGCTGTCTGGCTCGATCCTGACGAACGTGTCGCCCTCCAGGCAAGGATCGATCATGAGCGTAAAAGTCGTGAAGCGATCCGGCACTATAGGTTGGGAGAAGCCCTCACAAGTCCCCGCGTTCTTGGTCTTGGCCTGGTCTACTTCGGGATTAGCACTGCAGGCTACGGCTTGCTCTACTGGTTGCCGCAAATTGTCAAAGGTGTGGCGGCAAACATCGAGCTCGATAACGTCACTGGCATTTCGATCAACGCGCTGACGGGTTACCTGTTGGCAGTTCCTTATGCGTTCGCGACAGTCACTATGATATGGTGGGCGCGCCACTCGGACGTCACACATGAACGAGTTTGGCACGTGGTTTGTCCGGCAGTCGTCGGCGGCTTATCGCTGATCGCTTCCGCCTATCTTGGCAACCCCGTTCTTGCGGCTGTTGCTCTCATCATCTGCGCGATGGGGGCATTTGCGGCCCTGGCCACCTTCTGGACCCTCCCGACCGGATTTCTCACTGGCTCCGCCGCTGCTGGAGGCATAGCATTGATAAACTCAATCGGCAATCTCGGCGGCTTTGTCGGCCCCTATGCCATCGGTTGGATCAAGGATGCGACTGGCGAAACAACGCTCGGGCTTGTTCTGCTGGCGACCGGTCCGATTATGGCAGGCCTCGTGGCATTCCTGATGGGACACGACTCCAAAATAGAGATGGCAGGCAACCGGATCGTGTCGGAATGATTTTGCGATTGGCGTGAGGTAGCGATGAAACTCCCGCGTCGGAAATTCCTGCACTTGGCCGCGGGCGCTGTCGCGCTGCCGGCCCTTTCGCGCGTCGCCACGGCGCAGACCCTATCCGACGCGGCCCATTACCGTCATCGTGCCGTTCGCTGCAGGCGGCCCGCTTGATGCGGTTGGGCGATTGGTGGCCGAGCCGATGAGAGGGGCTCTCGGACAGCCCATCATGATCGAAAATGTGAGCGGAAGGAACGGGAGCATCGGTGCCGCTCGCGCTGCTGGCGCCGAGCCTGACGGCTATACGCTTAGCCTCGGTACTAACGGCACGCATGCGCTAAACGGCGCCTTTTATTCCCTTCCATATAAAAAGCGCCGATAAGAGAACCGCCAGTAGCAGTAAAACCGACTCCAGAAGAAACACGGCAATGCCCACCCAATTCTACCATAAGCAGCGTTAATATGACTTGCAAGGTCAGGCTGCAAGGGCCGTCAAAGGAACTCATGACTATATCCCTTTTTAATTCGCATCTGCAAAAAGGCGAACTATCTTCCCGTCTTCCACTCTAGCTGCATATGCAGCTATGATCTCTCCGTCTGTATTTTGTCGCAGCGACAGTCCCGCAATCGTTCGGCGGGAATAGCTAATCGTCGTCGCTGTCACCGCCCTGCTGTCGTGCGTGCAATCGGCCAAAAACCGCCGCACTATCCGAGCCGCGCAAAGAACTCCCGGCGTCTCATTCGATCACCTCGTCGGCACGGACGAGTAAAGCGGTCGGGAACGCGAGACCGAGCGCCTTGGCGGTCTTCAGATTGATGACGAACTCGAATTTCGTGACCTGCTACACTGGCAGGTCGGCGGGCTCGGTGCCCTGAAGAATACGCGACATAATGGACCGCGAGGTATCTGCCTAACAACGCAATAAAATCGCTCTATGCGCCCAAGGGTGCAAGCGCGTTGCGCAACGGCTCGCTGGAAATCATCATGAGGCCGGAGAACGGCTGACTCAGGTCAAGAATTAAGAAAAGCGAAGCAGATGCAGACAGCGCAAAGACGCAAAGTGCCGTGATGATGGTTGCGTTGTTGTCGGCGAAGAGGCTGAAGCTCGCAAAGATGATATTGAGCCAGGAGATCAATATCACGAGGAAGGGCATCGGGATTGATCCGCCGGCCTTCGCGAACAGCAGCAGGCGTGCTTTTGCCAGATCGGCAGCGGCGTCGATTGCCCGGGCCTGGAGAGAGCGCCGGGATTCGTCCCGCGGCGACAGTTTTATGATCTCATCGTCGAGTGATTGGGCCGAAGCGTTCTCCACGAACGGTTCCGCCTTCCCGGACCCGGCACCGTTCTCAAGCCAGATCCGATCGGATCGGCCATAGTGCTGACGTCTTGCCGCAGCAAGTTCCGAACGGGATCTGTCTCCGGCCCGTACAGCGCCAGGGTGCGGTCCAGAAGCACGACGTCGGCGATCAGCTGCTTGATTTCGGTGCTCTGGGTTTCATACGTGATGTTTGCCGCGGAGATCAGCAACCCCAGGACAAGAGCGGCGATCGTCCCGATTAAACCCGTTCCCAGCCTCACGACCTCCTTGGTCTCCCCACTCAGATGGTGCTTCGGCAATCTGTTGCGAACGAACATGCCGAGAAATGT
>JASHRR010000386.1 GCA_030037185.1 Xanthobacteraceae bacterium
GCTGAGCGAAGTCGCCAATCTGCCGGCATCGTCATGGCGGACCGTGGAACTCGACGTCCCGCATCGCAAATATCGCCACCCTCGCTTCTTCGAGCAGAAGGCCCGTCCGCTTCAGCGCACTTATCGCCAGTTCTTCATCACCGACCGCGGCCACGACGAGGCGACCATCCTGCTCACCAACGATCGCCACGCCACCGCGAAAGCTCTCATCACCCGCTATGCCAAGCGGATGCTCATCGAGAACGCGCTCGCGGATGCGGTGAGCTTCTTGCACATTGACGCGTTGTCATCTTCGGTCGGCATGAAGGTTGACTTCGATATGGCGCTGCTGGTCTTCGCCTCGGGGCTCTACCGCCTCATGGCCCGCCGCATGCGCGGCTATCAAGACGCCCAGGCACGACAGATCTTCCGCGACCTCATCGACATGCCGGCCAACATCAGCATCACCGAAGATGAAATCACGGGTCCCCTTCCACCGCCGCGCCCATCTTCCCATCGTCCTCGCATCCGGTCTCTTCAATAAGCCAGTGAAAGTGCCGTGGTGGGAGGACCGGTCTCTCCGCTTTATTCAGTAGCCGCGCCGCGCGATTCAGCGGCGCCGTGCGGATTTTATCCCATTTGTCTCGCAGTCGACACAGCGTGAGGCCAATTCCGTTCCATCGAAATCGAGGCTAGAAAGGGTCTCTTGCTGCCTTGAGGCAAGGCGGCTGGGGGAAAGGCCAGCACGTTGCATACGATTTCGAGATTCGCGCCCGCAGGAGTTCTGATTGGGAAACAGCCGAAAAAGCCTGTTTAGAGATGGGACAGAAGTGAGTACTGCTGTGCTCCCGGTAGGGGCTGCATGATCGAGAAGACCTCGTCAATGATGGGGTCCAGACACTCCACCATCCCGGCAGCACAATTGAGAACTTCGATACTCCCAACGCCGTTTTTCCGGAAGTTCCAACACTAGGAACTGGTTACCTGGAAGAATAAGAGGGCGGAAGATCTCCGTTGCATTGAGCCATAAAGTCCTCTGGGTTCAGAGAATTCGAGCACATATAGGCGAGCAGTGAGCCAACGGAGCCCATACCGTTCTTCGGGTTGGCTTGGTTTTTAGACGGTAGGGTATTGATTACGTGGAGGACATAGAGCATTGGCTGCTTTCAGATCGTGGAATCAGGGAGGCGCTGAGATTTGAGATTTCCAGGGCGATCCCAGTCGAAAGAACAAGCCAAATCTATGGAAGACGGGCGCTTCTCTTTCGCGCAAAAACAATACGGGGTCAGTAGGTGATTAGCCTGCAAATATAACTCGTTGAAAACTATATCGTTGATAATCGGTCAGTGGGCGAGGGTTCTCCACCGGATCGAAAAGGGCGTGCGGACTCAGGAAAGTACGGAAGGCATTCGACCGTCGTCAACGTTTCTGGGTCGCGGGTGAGCGACCGCGACCCGCCCATATGGGTTTTTTTCCAAAAAGCCGAAAGCGAGAAGGGATTTGGACGAAGCCTGGCTCGCCGAGCATGAGCGGCCGGTAGAAACCGCCAAGAGGTCCATCAAGTGTTGCGAAGCTTATCCGCGCTGCGTCACGGGTGAGCAATATGGCTTATGTCCCAGAAGTCATCACGACACGCAACATCACCACCCTACTGGGAGCGACGACGCCGCCCAGTGGAAATGTCATGACGACGAACGTTTGGGAGGAACGATCGCCATGAAGATCGAGATTGAGCACGAACAACTTACGGCGTCCGAACGCAAGGTGCTGGCCGAGGACAGCGAACGGTGGAAACACATCGGAGCAGGAGCGCATCTTGACGACTGGCTGGCCTACGGAACGGGCCTGATGATCCGCCGCCGCATGGCGATGAAGATTGCAGGCGTCAACAAGCCGGAAGGCCGGCGCTATGCGCAGGCCTTCAACGCTTTGATGCAGGCCGATGGTCTGAGCACCATGGACAAGCCGAGTGTATCTGCGATCCTGTGGCTCGACGACGATCCCGAACGCGCGACGATCTTGCGGCAGATCCGCGACACCATGACGGTGGGTGAGCGCGCCCGCCTCAACTCGCCGATATCGGCGAGGCAGCGGGTCGAGAAAATCCTCAAGGCTCGTGAGGTCGGCCAGGAACCAGTGGTGAAGGGCTCGCACCTAACGGGGAAAAGAGCTCAGGTTGCCGAACAGGCACGTGAGATTGAACACCTCAAGAAGCAGCTAGCCTCGGCCGAGGCGAGGAATAGTTCACTGTTCGATCTGAAGCACGACAGCGTCGACGCCATCGCAGAAACGATCGTCCGCAACATCACACCTGGCAGGGCGGAGAGGATCGCCCACGGCATTCTGAGACGCCTCAAGGAGGCAAAGCCTGCGGGCTGATTTTTCAAACCCTTCGTTGCGTCCGCGGTACCACTGCTGCTTCTGTGCGCTGGTCAGGGGCATGGCAGAACCCAAGTTTCCAGGGTTATCAAGTAACCCACAAGGCTATTCCCGCAATCACGTCGGTTGCATGCTCGAATAGCGTGATCAGCCGGGTTTGCTAAGGTTGTTCCAACGGGACAACCGTTAACCGGAACACGAGCGAGTCGAAATCAGGTTGACTGGCGCAATGGTAAATCCGGAAAAAACACTTTGAACAGGGAGTTGATCGCAAAGTCGAGGAGGGTGCACTGCGCCTGCCGGGAGGTAAACAAGTCTCCTTACTGCGAACCTGGGCAGATGACCGCTATGACGACACTGTTGAGTATTGCTACCACTCCAAGTCAGGTCGATTGTGGGTCCATAACGTATGGAAACTCAACTTTCCGCAAGGCCAGGGTAGGGTAGAGAAATGGACTGGGAATGCGAGCTTTTGGGTTGAGGAAATCGACAGAAGGTCAATTCTGACAACACGCCGTGAGGCACCGAGAAAATGTCGCCTTGCTTCACCGACAACCCATTCCTTAAAACGTGGTATGGCCTAGCCCTTTTACCTGGGAAGCAATCAACGGCGTCCATCATAGCCTCAGCAATGGTCCACCTAGGTGCGCTGCCTGCCATCGTCTCTATCGACGACGAGAACCCCATCAGCGACGTAGCTGGGTGACAGTAGGTCATTCGTACTCTATACGCGACCGCAAAACAGAAGTGACTTACGCCTTTCGATTATGTCGCGCCTGCTACTTTGTGATGAGCCAACAAACTGTCCAATTTTGTTGCGCTTATAGCGCAGTTATTAAATTTATAATCAATCTTCAACAAAAAAATGCAAATAGGCTTTTGCAAAGTGAACATCGCTTATTATTAGTCTGTGTTGAATGGAATTAATTAGGATAAGCCGCGATGGCGCGAGTGGGCCGCGATGTCACGGGAGGGGTGATGTTGGCTGGAGCAGCGCTGCTGACCAGCCTAACGACCGCGCTGACGGTGCGGGCGGACACGCTCAGTGGTGCACTGATCAACGCATATCACAACAATCCACAGCTTAATTCCCAGCGCGCCGTAGTGCGGGAGGTCGACGAATCGGTGCCGCAGGCGCTCTCTGGCTACAAACCAACGGTGTCAGCGATCCTACAGCCTGGGTGGGGCTACAGTAATACCGTATCGAAGGTTGTAAGCTCTACAGGCGTGCCCAGCTATCCGCAAGCGCCCTTCGTTTCCACGCCGACCAGCGCCGGCGTGATTGTGTCGCAGAGCCTGTTCAATGGCTTTCAGACTGCGAATAGGGTCCGCCAAGCCGAATCCAGTACGTCGGCGGCGCGGGAGGCTCTTCGGGTCGCCGAGGAAACCGTTCTACTGAACGCGGCCACGGCCTACATGGATCTCTTGCGCGACGGGGCGTTGCTCGACCTGCAGCGTCGCAATGTCGAGGTGCTGCAGGAGCAACTGCGTCAAACCCGCGATCGCTTCAATCTTGGTCAAGTGACACGCACCGATATAGCGCAAACGGAAGCCCAACTGGCCCAGGGGCGCGCCACCGTGCTGTCGGCGCAAGCGCAATATGTGAGGTCGCGCGCGAGCTACCGGCAATTCATCGGCGTGGAAGCCCGTACGTTGCAGCCGGCGGCGCCGGTCGATCGTCTAACTCCGCGGCGGCTCATCGACGCGATCCCGATTGCCCGGGCGCGGCACCCGAGCGTCGGCGTTGCTATGTTCGGCATTGATGCCGCCGTCCTGCAGGTCAAGATCACCGAGGGCTCGCTCTATCCTCAGGCCGGCCTTATCGCCACTGTGCAGCAATTGTGGGGAGTCCAAACCATTCCGACAGAGCTCCAGCAGTTCAACGCCTTTGTGGCGGCACAGGTGACGATCCCGATCTACAATGCCGGGCCCACGGGAGCATCGGATACTTTTTCTGCGATTCGCGCCGCCAAGGAAACGGTCGGACAAAGGCGTATGGACCTTGAGACCGCGCGCGACCAGGTCCAGGCGGCTGTGGTGACGGCATGGGGCCAGCTAGAGGCTGCAAAGGCGCAAATCCTCGCCACCCAGGCCGGGGTGGCGGCGGCCGAGATTGCGCTCAACGGCGTACGCGAGGAAGCGCGCGTTGGCCAACGGACGACCTTCGACATCCTCCTTCAGCAGCAAGCCCTCGTCAACGCCCGGACCGCGCTGGTTGTCGCCCAACATGATCGCGTGGTGGCGTCGTACGCACTTTTGGCGGCGGTTGGCGATTTGAATTTGCCGAAGCTCGGCCTAAAATTCCCGCTTTACGACCCGATGGTCCATTATCAACAGGTGCGTGATGCGTGGATCGGGGTGCGTATCCCCGACGGACGTTGACGAACCGCGGGCTGCGGAAAATTCATCAATGCTGCCTAGAGGTGGCGCACTGCATGCGAGGGCGCACCAGCGTCGTCAAACGGCGGCCTCGACCATCGCCGATACAAGGGCTATGTGGGAAACGGACCGCTGGCCCCCCTCGGCCTCACCGCCGACATGTCAACATCAATCGCGCCAGCAAAAAGCAGCTACGCCGTACGACCCGATCACGCATGTTCGAGCCCCTGCGCCGGTCAGCCAGCGAGCGGGCGGCTTCGGGTTGCAGTCGAGCACAATTGTCCAAACAACAATTTGCACCGATAATAATTGATATCAGTTAAGGATATTTTCAATCGAAACGGAGTAGCAGCGCTCGATGCATTGCGACACTTATACCAATTGTTGCGAGGACGAAGACGTTTATGCGATTTGACCAGCTGGAATCACCGGCATGCAAGGCCGCCGTCAGGGCGTTGAGGAATTTGTCGCCGTCATATGCGTTGCCCCAGGCAGTTTCTTGATGCCTCGACTGACGCATGCAGGCACCACGGTGCGGTCGGCCCAGGGCACTCAGCCGTTCGATGAAGCAATTAACGCCGATATGACATCAGATCGAGGATCAATGCTGAATATTTTGACACTGGTCGGAAACTTCCCCGGCATGATCGCGTTACGTGCATTGCAAAATGGTAATAAAGGCTGAGCGCGTGTGAAAGCACGCAGAATGTATGTGGGATAACATTCATGCGTGATCAATGCGAGAAACATCGCGGACCCCACGAAATTGGTCAAACCCTTTCGACGGGCACAAACATCAATGCCGGTTCACGCGGGTTCGTCCGCCTGGTTTCCGCCAGTGCGGCTGCAGATGCTGGCGAAGTCATCATCACCATTGTGTTGATTGAGAAGCGTGTGCTGATCCGTGAATGCCTCACGCGATGCCTGAGAACTTTATCGGGCCACGCGGTCGTTTCGTTTGCGAACATCGATAGTTGGATCGAGGTCCGCGACGACATCCCGGCCTCGCTCATCGTGCTGTGTGTCGTCGGCAAGCCGAACGCCCCGGAGACGTACCGGGAGATCTCGCGCCTTTCCCCGCGAAGCGACCCGCTGCCGGTGATTCTGCTTTCAGATGAAGAGGATCCAGCGCAGATTGCTGATGCGATCGGTCGCGGCGCGCGCGGCTATATTACGACCAGCGTGTCCCTCGACGGGGTCGTCGAAGTTTTGCGACTCGTCAGGGCCGGCGGCATCTGCGTCTCCACAAGCAGCACCATAGCGGCAGGACCGTCGAACGACCAGGTCGCGGCGTCGCAACTGAACAGCGACGGCCGGTTCACGGCGCGCCAGGCCGCAGTCGCCGAGGCATTGCGCCGTGGCAAGACAAACAAGGTCATCGCCAACGAACTCAATATGCGTGAGAGCACCGTCAAGGTGCACGTGAGAAACATCATGAAGAAGCTCAAGGCCCGAAACCGGACCGAGGTCGCCGTCATGACCAACGAACTTATGCGAGACAATGGCGCCGTTTGATCTGCGGACACAGGTCGAGCTGATTTTTCAACCGGTTGGTGAGCCGCGCCGGGAAGCCCGAACTGTCGAGCGTAGATACGCCTTCCGGCATACCTCCATTGTCGGATGCACGCCTTCCATTTGCGCCAATTGCCTTGCAGGCCGCGAGATTTATGGTGATGCCACCTAACGGAGATCAACAACAATGCTCGGCAAATCGGCCATCCCAAGTGCATCGTCGGCGCATAGCGGGATCGCTGCGCTGGTCGGCGGAGACGCAATGGCTTACGGCGCCAATGCCGTCGCCGCCGGCGAGGTGACAAACAAGGTCATAGACCTCGGCGTCATTACCATCGCCTCCGGCGAGGCGGTATTCGCCGCGGAAGGAACCGATCCGTCGGCCAATACGGGTGTTAGGATGGCGGGCGAGGATGTCCTGTTCGAGGTGACCGTCAACGAACACGGCGGAAGCGGCTCAACCGCGTGGGCGGAATCGGTGACGAACTATGTCGCCATCGACATCCCCGGTTGGAATCCGCCGGGTGGCCCGATCGTGGTGGATCAGGTGATCAACCTGCCCTCCGTGCCCGGTATGGCGGTTCCTGGTGAATTGCAAGCCGCTCACCAGATCGGTGCTGAGCTGGGTCTGCCCGGCGCCAATGTCGCCCGTGATACCCTCACGGCCGAGGCGTATACCGTCACGGGCGAGGGTTCCCTGGTGATCGGCTTCAGCGATGCGCTGGCCATCGGGGGTCAGCTCTCGGCGGCGTCTGCGTGGGCGCTGGTGGTGGCCTAGCTGAGGCGCGGCGCGCAAACAGGGCGACCGCAAGGCTCGCCCTACACTGGCGGACCTCCGTAGGGCGACCTTTGGGTCGCCCCGATGATCGGTTTCATCAATGGATCACCGGGCCAGCCGGATTCTCTCGCACGCGCGAAAGCGAGGAATAACAGTCGTCCGCAGCGGTTACCGCGGTTGCTCGCTCGCGTGTTATCCAAGCGCGTGAAAAATCAGGCGGCCGTCCTTCGCGACTGCGCTTCGCACCTCCTCAGGCGAGGGCTCTTCATTTTTTACGTGCTCTTTCGCGGGCGATGACTCAACAATATTCGGTCGGAGCGAAATCCACGTAAGGCGGCTTCGCTTCCAGCATGTCTGCTGGCGAGCAGGGATGACACGCTGCGGAGTTTTCCATCCGGTGAGATACTTTCGGTATCGAACGCTTTGCCGGCGTCGCGTTCGTCGATGCGCGGCCGCGCGCCGGATCAGTAGGCTCTCTGTTTGACGACGGCACGTCGGAACACGATGCCGCCTACGGCGCAAGAGGTAGCGTGGGTCCACCTCACGCTTGATCACCCGATGCGCATTGGCTGCCGCAGTCGCAAACTCGTTATCGGATCGTGCGGACCACGGTCCCGTCAACTGGTCACGGCACGGATGCCGCGACCTCGTCACCAACCACCGAAACAGGAGCAAACCATGCCTAACATTCACGTTAACGCCCCCATCCAAGTGAGCGCCCTCAACCAGACGAATGGAGCAGCCGTAGCGGAGAGCTTCTTCGGGGGCACCTCAGTCGCGGAGCAGGCGAATGAGGCGATCGTTCAACAGGCGCAGCAGTCGTCCTTCTTGCACCAGTTCGTCCTCTGAACGAAGGTCGGCGCCGACAGCGGCCCCCGCGCCGCTGTCGGTTCAACCAGCCGCCACCTTCGGCGACAGGCCGCCAAAGGGTGTGACATGGGTATTAGGATCCGAATTTTACGTCTTGATGGCCGGAACGAGGATGGGTGGGTCGCGCCGCATATTGGCGGAGCGCTCGACGTCACGAACCCGAGCGACCTCGACAATCGTCAGGCTCGGCTCCACCGCATCGCCGTCAGGGCCGGCGCGAAACACGCGGGAACCGTCTCATCCACATTATCACGATCGAACTGCATTGCCGGTGCCGGCGATATGCGGCCTTCCGCGGACCACGAGTGCGCTGAAGCCGTTACGCAAGGCGGATAGCGGCTCGGCGTCAGGATCCGGCCAGCGGACTGAACCCGTCGCCGGCTCGGTCCCGGAGCATCCCTTCGCCGGAGTTCGACCAATGCCTCAGAAATCGTCCAATGACGAGCGTCCCCGCGGCCAGCGAACCGTACTGAACGCGGCACTCTGGAATTGCCGTTCGGCCTTCGGCACCTGCGCCGTGTTCAGCCTGATGATCAATGTGCTGATGCTCGCATTACCGATCTACATGCTCCAGGTCTACGATCGCGTGCTGACTAGCGGTCACGTGGAAACCCTCATCATGATCACCCTGATCGTCGCCATCGCGATTGCCGTCATGTGCGCGCTCGACGCGTTGCGCACGGCGATCACGATCCGGATCGGCTGCTGGCTTAATGAGCGTCTGGGGCCTGTCTACCTCGAGTGCGGGGTGCGTGGACGGCTTCAGGGGGACCCGGTGGGCGTTCAACCATTGCGCGACATCACCCAGATCCAGAACTTCATCGCCACGCAGGGGCTGACGGCCTTCTTTGACTCTCCGTGGGTGCCGCTGTTCATCGGCCTGATCTGGGTGCTCCACCCTGTGCTCGGCGTCATCGCGTTGTCCGCCGCCGTCATGCTGCTGGCATTGAGCATCGCCTACGAATTCGCCACGCGGAAAGCCACCAAGGCCGCGAACAACGCGCAGATGGATGGCTTGCGCCTGGCTGACGCCGCGATACGGAATGCGGAAGTGATCCGGGCGATGGGCATGCTGCCGGCCATCACCAAGCGCTGGGCAACGCTCAACGAGACGGCCAATAACGGGCTGCGGTGGACAGGAGACGCCGGCGGGGTCGTGATGGCGGCCACCAAGTTCGCGCGATACTTCGTGCAGATGGGAATCCTCGGCGCCGGCGCCTGGCTGGTGATCCGGTCGGAGCTCTCGGCCGGAAGCATGATCGCGGCGTCGATCCTGCTCGGCCGGGCGCTGGCGCCCGTAGAAGTGGCGATCTCGGCGTGGCGGAACTTCATGGGGGCCCGGTTCGCCTACGACCGGCTGAAAAAGACGATCGAAGACTATCCCGAAGAGCCCTCGCGGACGCTCCTGCCGGATCCGACCGGGTGCCTTGCGGTCGAGCAAGTGAGCTATGTCGCGGCAAAGACCAGCCAACTTATCCTCAACCAGGTTTCCTTCGCCATTAAGCCTGGTGAAGCCGTGGCCATCATCGGTCCTTCCGGGGCAGGCAAGAGCACCCTTTGCCGGCTGATCGTCGGCCTCGACACGCCCAATGTCGGTGAGATCAGAATAGACGGCTCGAAGATCCACCACTGGGAGCCGGCCCAGATCGGCCGCGATATCGGCTTCCTGCCTCAGGATGTTGAAGTATTCGCCGGCACGGTGCGGGAAAACATTGCGCGAATGCAGGATGCCGGCGATGATGAGGTGCTGCAGGCGGCAATGCTTGCGCACGCTCACCAAATGATCCAACACCTACCACAAGGCTATGACACCTGGATCGGGGATGGAGGCATCCGGCTGTCGGGGGGACAGCGCCAGCGGATCGGCCTCGCGCGGGCGGTCTTCGGTGGACCGCGCCTCGTCGTGCTCGACGAGCCGAACTCGAACCTCGATCAGGCGGGAGAGGCAGCGCTCGCCGATGCGCTTCGCGATCTCAAGGCCAGCGGCACCGCCCTCGTCATCGTCGGCCATCGTCCCTCGACGCTGACGCAGGCCGACAAGGTACTCCTACTAAAGGATGGCTCTGCAGCCATGTTTGGCGCGCGCGACCAGGTGCTCCAAGCGCTGAGCGAGCCGTCCGCGCCAAGAGGCCACAGCGGCGAGATCGTCCGGACCCGCACGGTCGGTGCTCCTGTGAACGGCGCCGTTGCTCCTCTCACACTGGCCGAGTCGAGATAGGCGGCGTTCGGCATGTCTACCAATCGGGAAATCATATTGCCGCCCCTCAACCGCCGCCGGGCCGTCCCGGACGGGCTTCCAAACTGGGCCGATCCGCGTCGGCTGAATGCCAGTGTAAGGGTGCCTGCCCGCGCCGGCGGACGGCTCATCGCGACGTTCTTTCTCGTATTCGGAGGCTGGGGTTTTCTGGTGCCGCTCGCCGGCGGCGCTGTAGCGCCAGGTGTCATTACTCCGGACGGCTACAAGAAAACCGTTCAACACCTGGAGGGTGGGATCATTGCCGATCTGCGGGTGCGTGAAGGCGATGAAGTGACCGCCGGACAACCGCTCCTAGTGCTGGAAAGCGTTCAGGAGAGCGCGACCTACGACGCGCTGCAACAGCAGCGCTGGACGCTGCTCGCCAAACAAGCGCGGCTCGATGCGGAACGCGCGGGGAGCGAAGGGATCGAGTGGCCGGGAGAGCTGCAGTCGGCCGACTCCCTGGTTGGCACCGTGTTGGAGGCTCAGCAGCAGATCTTCGAAACGCGTCGAGAAACGCGCACAACCAAGAAGAACGTACTGCTCCAGAAGATCGAGCAGCTCTCCGAGCAGATCAAGGGCATCGACGCGGAGGTGCAAAGCGCATCAAGTCAACTGCTCTTGATCGAGGAGGAGTTGCAGGCCAAGGACATGCTGGTGGCAAAGGGGCTGATGGCAAAGCCGGAAGTCCTGCGCTTGAAGCGCCTGGACGCCGAGATGATCGGCAAGCGCGGCGAATACATTGCCGAGATCGCGCGCGCGCGGCAGCAGATCGGCGAAACCCGGATGCAGCTGCTTGCCAACGACGCCGAGCACGCCGACCAGATCGCCAACGAGGCCGACAAGGTTCACGGCGAGCTCATGGGCGTCCTGGAAAAAATGCGCGCCAGCGCCGACGTGCTCAAACGGATGGTCGTGACGGCCCCGGTCGGCGGCAAGGTGGTGAACCTCAAGTTCAAGACGATCGGCGGCGTGGTTCAGCGCGGCGAGTCGATTCTTGAGATCGTGCCCTCGGACGATACGCTGGTCATCGACGCCCACGTGACCCCGCTCGACGTCAAGGCCGTGCACAAGGGACTGCAGGCCCAAGTTCACCTTTCGGCGTATACGAGCCGCGACGTGCCGAGGATTCCAGGCATCGTGCAATCGGTGTCGGCGGACCGGATCGTCGATGCGAATACGCACCAACCCTATTACCTGGCTCGGGTGACGGTGAACCGGGACGAGCTTCGTCGCCTGGCACCACAGGTTGAAATGATCCCCGGCATGCCGGCCGAAGTCTTGATTGTTACCGAACATCGTACAATGATCGGCTACCTGTCAAAGCCGTTCCGAGACGCGTTCAGGCGCAGCTTCCACGAAAGCTAATCTAGTTTCCGCCGCGAAATGCGTCGATTTAATTTTGCGCCATGGTTAGCGAAATTGCGGCGGGGACCGCCTCGCGTGCCCGCCAACAGCTGACGGGCTCGACGAACGAACATAACGTCTAGGGTTAACGCCTAATTAACCAAGTTGAGATTCAACGGATTGGCCTGACGAATCGGGGGCCAACTTATGAGAGCGAACCTGTTCTGGTTGAATGATGAACTGTGGACGAAGATCGATCAATCGTCCCGGCCCGAAGCCGAAGAATAACCGACGGATTTTGAGCGGGATCCTACATGTGCTGAAGACCGGATGTCGGTGGCAGGACTGCGAAATATCCGATGCCTGAGGCAAAAACGCCCGACTTCTGATCGCCTCCCGGCGCCCCCTGCAAGCGATAGACCATTGGCCAAGAAACCGCGCCGATTGGTAGTGCGCTCACGCTTGGTGACATGTGACCCTCCGTACAAATGCCATGTGGCCATACCTGAGCCCATTCGTACTCGCCCGCGTATGACATGTGACCCTCCGGCGCATCAACGCGCCACGCTTGATAGGGGCCGGATTGAGCGCTGTCGCGTAGAGATGGTCAAAACGAAGAAAAGGCCACGAGGTTGGAGGAAGCAAGACTGAAGCGATCTGTCGGGCTCGCGGCACATGCGGCCTGGTTGCTCCTTCTCTGTCCCGCCGCCGCGCAGACGCCGGCCGCGCCCGGCGATTCCGCGCCGCGCCGGTGATGAGTCAGGCCCACGGATGGCTCGTTTTGTCCAGTTCAGGAGGTTAAGGATTATGAAGGGGGTTGAACGATTTGGCCCGGCAATCAGCGTAAGATGGCTGGTGCCACGATCGCCTCTTAGCCCGTCCGGTGAGGCCGGTACGTGCGCCTTTCGTTGCCCAGCAGCGAGATGATGCCGCCAGTCTGACAGCGCTGGCCCGGATGGAGATCAAGGAATGCACGAGATCAACATGACTTATTCCAACTGTCCGACCAGCATCGTCAATGCGCCAGTGGAGATCGTCTGGAGCCTTCTCATGCGTCCGGAGAAATGGGGCGATTTCTTTGATGTGCGTTATATCGGTTGGCGCCGCCGTGGTCGCACAAATAGCCTTCGCGGAATCCGCTCCACGACTGTTGCATTTGGCGCTCATTGCGCGGTTTAGGAGCGCGAACCGCCTTATGCGCGCAAGCCACCGCACATGGTTTGCGTGCCGCGACGCAAACAGCTGCCTCGAAGAGCGCGGGGCGGCGCGCGCCGGAATTACGCCAGATGGGGCGTCAGCGGGTGAGCTTCCCACCGAACGTGAAGGCCGCGGCGGATGCATTCTTGTTTGAGCGGCGTTGTCGAACGCGAGCCTTCGATCAAGGAGCGAACACGATCCCGGCGCACGCGCGGCAACGGAAGCGCCACGGCGTGCTCGCCCAAACGCACGCGGCCGAGCTTGGCCGCTGTCAGCCTGACCGTCGTCGGACGCAAATGATGGCGGCGATATTTTGTCCGCTCCGCGGATTCGAGCCCGACCAAGCCAGCGTCTCGCTTGTTTCGGTGGCGCCGGGCTGATCGTGGGCAAGCAACTCAATCCTGCGGGTCACCATGAGGCCCGTCGAGCAAGTGGCTATGGACGCCCCTTTTGAAATCCCTGAAAAGTCCAAAAAATCCCCGGTTTCGGATCTTGCCGGCCGCCGCGCCGCGCCAATGATCGCGGCATTGAGCGTAGCGAAACCCACCGGCCGCGCCTGTGCCTGATGGGTTTCGCTATCGCCGGCCGACCCCTGGCCGTCGCAAAGATAGAGGCCCGACCGGGGTGCGGGCCACACGGCGCGGAGGACACCAATGAGCGCAATGACGGGCCGAACCAAGGCCGAGGATTGCATCGGCGGCCGCAACCGGCCTTTCACCGGTCAGGAATACCTGCAAAGCCTGCGCGACGGCCGCGAGATCTACGTCTATGGCGAGCGCGTTCGCGACGTGACCACCCATCCGGCGTTCCGCAATGCTGCGCGTACCCTGGCCAAGCTCTATGACGCGCTCCACGACCCTGCCACCAAGGATGCGCTGACCTGCCCGACCGATACGGGCAGCGGCGGCTATACGCACAAGTTCTTTCGTGTTGCCCACTCGCGCGAGGATCTGATCGGCCAGCGCGAGGCCATCGCGAGTTGGGCCCGCATGTCCTATGGCTGGATGGGGCGTACCCCAGACTACAAAGCCTCCCTGATGAACACGCTCGGGGCGAACCACGCCTTCTACGACAAGTTCGCCGGCAACGCACAGAACTGGTATCGGCGCGCACAGAACCACGTTCTGTTCATGAACCACGCGATCGTCAATCCACCGGTCGACCGCGCCAAGGCGGCCGACCAGGTCAAGGACGTGTTCATCACCATCCAGAAGGAGACCGACGCCGGCATCTACGTCTCCGGCGCCAAGGTGGTGGCGACCTCCTCGGCGCTCACCCATTACAATTTCCTCGGCCAGAACGCCGCCATGCCGATCAACGATTCCGACCTCGCGGTGATGTTCATCGCGCCGATGAACGCGCCCGGCGTCAAGCTGTTCTGCCGCACCTCCTACGAGCTGATGGCGAGCGTCATGGGCTCGCCCTTCGATTATCCGCTGTCGTCGCGTTTCGACGAGAACGACGCCATCTTCGTGTTCGACAACGTGCTGGTGCCGTGGGAGGACGTGCTGCTTCACCGCGACATCGAGAAGATCAAGATCTTCTATCCGCGCTCGGGCTTCCTCAACGGCTACCAGTTCC
>JASHRR010000387.1 GCA_030037185.1 Xanthobacteraceae bacterium
CGTATCGATGCGCAGGTTGCGATTTACGTTGCGACCGCCATGCAGCAGCCGGACGCTCAGGGGCGCTTCACCTCCGGCGCAACCCGGAATGTGCGGCAACAGCGACGCAGGGATCATCCAGCGGTCTGACGCCGGTATGTCTTCAACCATTCAATGAAACCTGCAGCAGCAATGACGAGATAGACCAGGAACAGAAACGCGGTGAAAACCAGTCCCTGAGCGGCGTACAGCCAGGCCAGCCCCGCATCGACGACGATCCAGTACAGCCAGTTCTCAAGTTTGGCACGGGCGGTGAGCCAGCTGGCGAAGAGGCTCAGCACTGTGGTCGACGCATCCAGATGGGGCCAAGCCGCCTGCGTTTCCCCGGCCAGGAAACGTGCGAGTGCCGCAGCCGGCAGCAGCGATGCTGCAATACCGGCGATGTGCCCGCGCCACGACAGCAGCGAGACCCGCGTCGTAACCTCGCGCGACCAGCACAGGAAGCCGTAGACGGCCACGCCGACGTACCAAGCCTGCAGCAGCGACTGCATCGGCAAGCGCGCGCGCGCAGACAGCCAGACGTAAATGAGCGAACTGAGGCCGCCCGCGACCCAGCACCAGCGGCTGCGAGGCACAGCCAGTACCACGTAGACGAGGCCCGAGAGCACGGCGAGTGCTTCCAGCGGCGATGTCGCCAGCAGCCCCTCCCATAGTCGTGCCATCAGACCGTCAGGCATGTGGCCGGCTCCGTGGTGAGGGACTTCAACAGCGCGTCCATTCCGTCCTCGCAGGTGTCGTTGGTTCTGTTCGGCCGCGAGAACATAGGCGCAGCGTATGCCCGTCGTGCGTCTTTCGCAAAGACCGGATCGTCGACGGCAGCCTGAGGAGCCCGCTGAACGCCGGTGCAGCCGCGCCAGCAGAGCCGCGCAGTTCGACACGGTCGAAGCGCCACTGGAATTGTTGCATCCCGCGGCGGTCCCCACATCGCGTCCATTGAGGAGCGGAATCAGAAGCGACAGCGAAAATTGTCCTCTTCAAAACGGCGCCCTCGTCATGTCCGGAGCCCCGGGTCCACTGGAGACGCGCTGGCTTCGTAAGAAGACTGCCGTGCGCGATTGGTTTGCATGGTTACCGCTCCGCAAGGTCCCCAACAGTCAGCAGGTCAGAAATTTCCTGCGTATTCCTGATATCCGCGGGGTTGCCGGAGCCTGGGTCTTATACAAACCTGTCTGCCCGTTGCGCGCTCTTCTCGTGCAGGATCGGGAGCTCTCGGCCGTGGCGAGCGCGGGCAAGCAAAATCCGGCGCTGTTCTGGGAGTCCGCATGGGAGAAGAAGGAATGAGCGGGGTGATTGGCATCGCCTATTTGCTGGCGGATGGCCGGGGACGTTTGCTCGGGATCAAGCAGAAAGCCGGCGAGTTTGTGTGCGGAACCATAGACAGGCGCACTGATTCGAGCCGCAATGAAAAGCTAAAGCCTTAAAGACGATGATGATTGCGCAAATTATCTACTCTTCGTACTTTTAGATGAGATAGGATTGCTCGTGAGACGATTGTCGCGATAACGAGAACGATGTCTGCTTTAAGTTAATCCGGGCCACGAGCCTTCTTGCCGATCAAGAAATGGGCCTCGTGATTGCGGAGTCGGACCATGAAAATGCTCATTTCTCAGGTGATCAAATCATCATTCCCGGATGATTGCGTTATGTGACATAGCTTTCCTCATCCCACGCGTTTTCCATGGAATGGCGAAACTCGCATCGCGTCAAGTCCATGGAAGCGGATATCACCGGGGCAACCTCTGCTGGCCCGCGCGTTGGCGCGCCGTCACTCACCAAATGCAAACAGTTCCGGTACTGCGCAATCCAATGGCCTGCGCGGCGCCGAGGGAGAGATCGAGGCTAACGCCCGAGATGAAAGGGCCGCGGTCGTTGACGAGTACGATGACCGATTTTCCGGTCCGCGGATTCGTCACGGTCAGGTGGGTGCCGAACGGCAGCGTGCGATGGGCGGCGGTCATGGCGCGGGGATCGAATTGCTGGCCGCTGGCGGTCCGCCGTCCCTGCGAATAAAAGGCAGACGTGATCCGCCGGCCGCCGTTGCAACCGGTTCCGATCGAACTCGGCGGGCCGTAACCCGGGGGCAGCGCCACGGGTTCCGCAGGGCTTGGCGTCGCGGCCGCCCTCACCCCGTCCTGGTCCTTTGCTTCGACCGTGTCAGGTGGCTCCAGCGGTCTCGCTGTCACGTTCGCAGGATGTTCGTGCCGACGGGGCGCGGGCCTCGGCATCGGCGTGAAGAGCAGCCTTTTCCACAGCGCGACGTCCGGCGTTTTCGACGACGCCAGCGCCACATTGGGCCATTGCACCGCTAAGCTGAGGATGACAAGCCACCGCCCCATGATTTATCCCCCTGTCGGCAGCCATTTCTGGCATATGTTGCCCGCCGCCACAATGTCGGAGATCGGACTAATATCCAGCATGAGCTAGGATTGGATACCCAAGATCGAGCTCGAAGCCTGATGGAAGCCCCGGTTATCGGCCGTAAGTCGAGACGCAGGGGCTCTGAAGAGGCCAAATGAAGAGGTTAATGAGAGGAGCATGACCGTCCGCCTGCATCGGGGCGACCTGCCCGAACTTTCCCGTTACCGCCAATCCGCAGCCGTCGATACCGAGACAATGGGGCTTGATCACCGCCGCGACCGGCTCTGTGTTGTCCAACTGTCGCCTGGCGACGGCACGGCCGACGTCATCCAAATTCCGCCTGGCGGCGCCCCGGCGGCCAATCTGCGGGCCCTGCTGCTCGATCCAGGCGTCCTGAAGATATTCCATTTCGCCAGATTTGACCTTGGTGCCTTGCATTACAACCTTGGGCTGATGCCGAGCCCGGTTTACTGTACGAAGATCGCCTCGCGGCTTGCGCGCACCTATAGCGACAAGCACGGGCTCAAGGACCTCGTGCGCGACCTCCTCGGCATCGAGGTTTCCAAGCAGCAGCAGCTGACCGACTGGGGGGCCGCAAGTCTCACTGATGCTCAGATTGCCTATGCGGCGTCCGATGTGCTGCACCTGCACGCCCTCAAGGACAAGCTTGATGCGCTGCTGGTGCGAGAGGGGCGTTCGGACCTCGCGACCGCCTGCTTTCGCTTTCTTCCTGATCGGGTCCGCCTCGATCTCGCCGGTTGGGCAGCAGAAGACATCTTCTCCCATAGCTAAAACGACGCCCCGCCGCAGCCATATTCGGGAGTCACATTGCGTGCGGGCGGGGTCGCTGCCGCAAGAAATTGCGCAGCCAGCGCAGCTATGAAGCAACGCTCAGCGATTTTGAAAAAGGCGGCTCAACTTGCGGGCGACCAGGCCCCGCGCGCGAGGCGTTTTGCGCGTAGCGCCTCTGCCGATAACGTGGTATTTGCTGCATCTTAGAAATGAGGTGACGATCTGAACTATAATTCAATCATTCGCGCACCAATCTCGCCTGCGCGCCAGATCGGGCGGACCGACAGCCAGCATATGTTCCGCGCGGCGGCGCGGCACACTCGCCTCGTCCGCTTGCTGCGCTTTGCTATTCCGGCCGGCATAGTCGCGATCGTCTCCATCCTTCTCGTCGCAACATTCTTCAATCCGTTCCGTCTGATCGCAGCTTTCCCGATCGATCCCGGCAAGATTTCGGTGTCGGGAACCAAGATCGTGATGGAGTTGCCGCGGCTCAACGGTTTCACAACCGACTCCCGACCTTACGAGCTTACCGCTCGCGCTGCGGCCCAGGATCTAACCAAGCCGGACATTCTGGAGCTCAAAGACGTCAACGCTCAGGTGGAGCTTAAGGATGGCCAGCACGTCACAATCACATCCCCCAACGGGGTCTATGACACTAAAGGCGAGATGTTGAGGCTCAACGACCAGATCACCGTGAATTCGACCTCCGGCTACGAGGGGCACCTTTCGGAGGCAACCATTAATGTGGCAACCGGCAACGTCGTTTCCGAGAGCCCGGTGAATCTGAAGCTCCCCAACGGCTTGTTGAACGCGAATCGGCTGGAAGTGATGGAGAACGGTGCCTTGATCCTGTTTGGCGGCGGCGTGGAGATGACGGTGAATCGGGATCAGGCACGAGGGGCTGCGCAAGACTCCGCCCCGGTTAGCGATCCCGTGCGGGCAGGGGGCGCGTTGCCGCCATGACAATCATCTGTGTCCCAGGCGGGCGAGCATTGGCGGCCCTGGCGGTGGCGACCACTGTCGGTATTGCGGCGCCACATGCGCAACAATCAAATGCGCCCCCCAATGCATTGCAGGGGTTCTCGCAAAACCGCGATAAGCCTATCAAGATCACGTCCGCTACGCTCGAGGTGCGCGACAAGGATAAGATGGCGACGTTTTCGGGCGACGTTCATCTCGTTCAGGGCGACACGACCATGCGCAGCCAAACGCTCGTTGTCTTCTACGACGAAGACGCGCCCGCAAAGCCCCCTGCGTCCGGCCAGGCCGCGACCCAGCAGAACCAGGAAATCAAGCGGGTCGAAGCAAAGGGCAAGGTCATTGTGGTGCAAAAGGATCAGACGGCCACCGGCGAAAGCGGTATCTTTGACATGAAGTCCAACACTGTGACCCTGCTCGGCAATGTCGTGATCTCTCAGGGGCCGAATGTCGTGAAGGGTGACACCCTGACGGTTGACATGACAACAGGTGTATCTCGGATCCTATGCGCCAAGGGACAGGAGAACTGCCGGGTGCAAGGCCTGTTCCAGCCAGGTTCCATGAAACCGGAAACGATGCCGGGCCGTGAAGCGCAGCGCCCCGATACTGATAATCATCCTTGCGGCGGCAGCACGGCGCGAGCGAACAGCCAAGGAAGTCGAAGCGCTCCGTGCGGGCCACGCTCCGCACAGCCGCAGGGCACCAATTAACGCGTCCTTGGTGGGCGCGGTATCACCTTAAGCAATCCCCGGCACCGTCACCGAGGCGCTTGTGGTCGATCTGTTCGGTCTCATCAAACGCGCTGATGTGGGGCGACCAAAATCGCCCGCACGGCCTCCACGCTACCCTCCCCCGCAGGCGCAGGGCAATCCCGTTTCGCGCGACGAGGCTGCGCTCTATCCTCGCCTGCCGGTAGAGGGGTGCGAGGAACCCTTGGCGCAAGCTGAAGCGTACAATTCGGAGCCGGCGGAGAGACCGCGTCACCCACCCCCGTCCTACCGTTCACCTCAAGCGAGGGAGGGCGGGGTAGGGGGCCTTCTCTCCCCGCAAGCTGGCAGAGAAGGTCGAGCTCAAATGCGATTGCCTGGCTCGCAAGCGGAGGAGGGCAGGGGCGGGCCGACAGGCAACGGAAAGATGGCGCCGGCGAGAGCCGGCTACGCTCAAGTCAGGCGCGCGCCGAGCGCCGCCCAGCCTCGCCAGCAGCCGCGCGATTTTCTTGCGGTCCATGGCGTGGAAAAAAGCTTTTCACGCCGCAAAGTCGTGCGCGGTGTGAGCCTTTATGTCCGCCGCG
>JASHRR010000388.1 GCA_030037185.1 Xanthobacteraceae bacterium
CATGCCGCCGATTCTGAAACTTCAAAGCCTCGGCATGGAACCGTCGCTGAGCGTCGATGTGGAGGTCACGCTGACGGCAGACTTCTTTACCCAGATGCGCTCGATGATGAATCTGCAGCGCCTACTCGTGAACCAGATGATCCTCGATCAAGACTCTGCGCCAAACCCCGTTGATTGGGGACTTCCGCCAAGCTCTGCCGCCACTGCGTGGCCGAAACTGCCGGTCGGCCTGCCGGCACCGCTCACGACGCGCGACGTGCTGCGCTACGCCACCATGAACGGCGCAAAGGCCCTGCGGCTCGACGACAAGGTCGGTTCGCTCACTCCCGGCAAGGAGGCCGACATCATCATTCTCGACGCCACCCGAATCAATGTAGCGCCCGTCAACCAGGTGCCGGGGGCGGTCGTCTCATTGATGGATCGCACCAACGTCGAGACCGTGATCGTCGCCGGCAAGGTGCGCAAGTGGAAGGGCCGCCTGCTCGACGTCGATCTGCCGGTGCTGCGCCGCCAGCTTGAGGCCTCGCGCGACTACGTCTTCGATGCAGCTGGCGTTCCGCAGGACCTGTTGCGAAGCAACTGACGCGGTCATCAGCACGCTGGGTTGAGCGCCATCGGTTGCTCTCGTAAGGCATTTGCATGGCCTTGTTGAGCAGCCGGCGGCAACTGGCGGGAATCACATTCGGCCTGCACGACGAATACCCGGTCAAGGAATTGGCGCGCGAGACTGGGAAGATTCCGAGACACCTTCCGTGGCGCGTTGCAAGATCGCGTCCCGTTCCGCGAAGGGGATATTTCCGTCGCCGACATTGTCACTGATCTCATTCAAATGCTGGCCTGCGAGGCAGACGCCGAGGGCCGGCACAGGACGGTCGCTCTCGCGGTTTATGGCTCGCGACAGTCGCGCTGGCAAAGCAATTGCGCAGAGCGGCCCATCCCGCGATCCCGACGCTTCGCTACCTATGTCGCGCGAGGCGGTCCGCTTCGCCATAGCGACCCGCGAGGCTGCACGGCAGTAATCTCCGGCGGGCGAAGCGTAAGCGCGCGAACTGCCCGCGCACATCAGCGTTTTCTAGCGCCGGCGACCGGCTGCTGCGCACAGGCATGAGCGCAACGCAGGAGTTACGCCGCGAGCAACGCGCTTTTCGAGCCCTATCGCGCGGGGCGCAGCAGTGTAGGGCAGGCTGGCACAAGCGTGACCGCCGATCCGACGGCGCGCCGCACCTTCGCCATTACCCCCCTGCACCTCTGCTGCCGAGCCCTCACCGCCTCACCCTCTCCGGGAATCCCGCCGCCAGCGCCTCGCGCGTTGCCCGCATCACGCCGCGCTCGGTGATGAGCCCGGCAACGAGCCGGGCCGGGGTCACGTCGAAGGCGAAGTTGGCGACCGGCGAGCCATCGGGCACCACCGTCACAGTCTCGATCCGGCCATCGGCGGTGCGGCCGGTCATGGTGGCCACCTCCTCGGACCCGCGCTCTTCAATCGGTATCTCGGCAATGCCGTCGCTAAGCGTAAAATCAATGGTGGACGACGGCACCGCCGCATAGAACGGCACGCCGTTGTCCCGCGCCGCCAGCGCCTTGAGGTAGGTGCCGATCTTGTTGCAAACATCGCCTTGCGCCGTGACGCGGTCGGCGCCGGTGATGACGAGGTCGACCAGGCGATGCTGCATGAGATGGCCGCCGGTGTTGTCCGCGATGACGGCGTGCGGCACGCCCTGGTGGCTAAGCTCCCAGGCGGTGAGGGCAGCGCCCTGATTGCGCGGCCGCGTTTCATCGACCCAGACATGTATCGGCAGACCCTCGCGGTGAGCCTTGTAGACGGGAGCCAGCGCGGTGCCCCAGTCGACTGTGGCGAGCCACCCCGCATTGCAGTGGGTGAGCACGTTGACCGGAGCCCCGGGCGGCTTGGCGGCGGCGGCGCGTTCGATCACGGCAAGCCCGTGGTGGCCAATCGCCTCGTTGTGGGCGATGTCCTCGCGGCAGATCGCGGCGGCGCGCGCGTAGGCGGCGGCCACGCGCTCGCTGCGGGGCTGGTTGCGCACCACAGCCACAACCTCGTCAAGAGCCCACTTGAGATTGACCGCTGTCGGCCGCGTGGCGAGCAGCGTCGCATAGGCGCGCTCCAAAGCGGCATCGGACGCCTCCGCGCGTAACGCGAGACATAGCCCATAGGCTGCTACCGCGCCGATCAGCGGCGCACCGCGGGTTTGCATTGCGCAGATGGCACGCACAGCGTCGCCGAGCGTTGCGAGCCGCACGGTGTTCATCACATGCGGGAGTTTAGTCTGATCGATGATGCCGACGGACCAGCCGTCGGGTTCGACCCACACGCTGCACATCCACCTGCCGTCGATCAACATGGCGAGTTCCAGCGATTCCACCGAAATTGGTAGCTGCGCGGCATAATTTTACCCAACCTCGTTTGCCCCCCTCAGCATCTACAAAAGGGCCGGCACGTGACCCCCTCGCTGCCGCGGCAGGCACGGCGATGAGACTGTGTCCTACCGCAGCCACGCGGGAGTCGAAACCCGCTCCGCTCGGCAGGCCGATCGCGTTGCATGCTATTCGATCCTCCGCCAAGCACGGCCCGAATCCCGCCGGTAAGCCCGGTGCGTCGCGCGTGTGGAGCGCCGCCCTGACTCCACTCGCTCCACGCACCGGCTTGAGCCCACAATCACCCGGCCGCGCGGTGTCAAGATGGTCGAAATGCACTGCGCCGCGTTTTGGGAAGCTGGCGGCATCGCATAACAAGCGCTGCTATACATGCTTGGATCTTCGCGGGCAGCTGCCCATAGAACCGTCTCCACATCCGTTTCGACAGCGGCAGCCCTAATGCTTTCTCCGGCCATACATCCGCGGGCATCCCCCAAAAACCAAGTTGCTTCCTAATGACATTAGGTTCGCTCGGTGAAACTTGTCGGAGAGTCGGATGCCGTACATCCACACGTCCGGTTCGATGACACGCGATAACCGGTATAGTCTGCTCAAGCAGCACTCGCCAAAAATCCGAGAAACAGTAATCATTACGTATCGTTAACGCCTGTTCGTTCCGGCGCAGGAGGCAATCATTGAATAGATGCGTTCTTTTGCCGAACCAAGGCGCTTCACAGCCGACTGAGGAGGAGATTGTTACAACATCGATATCCACATCCGCAGACAATATCCCATAGGCGTTTTCGCCAATTAATTGGCCACCCAGGCGTTCCATAGCCATCTGAATAACTGGATTTTCCAGACCATATGGATGAGGCTTTATCCAGAGTCTCCGTTTACCAACAAGATCAGCGACGCGTGCAACGGCCTCTTCGGCAGAAAAGAAACTCCCTTCGGAGGTGATCAAAGTTCGATCGCCCTCGGACTGCGCAAAGAAAACTACGTCGGTATCCTTTAACTCTGTCTTCAATCGTTTCGATCGAAACCAGCGGCAGACATAATCTGCGCCGTACCTGATTTCTTTCTTGGAAACTGCAAAGGATAACAGTTGTTCAGAGTTGAAATGGCCTGACAGGCGTATTGACAGTAAAATATCATCGAGAAATCTAATCGGACTGAGGGCAACATCAATCCAAGGGCATCCCAACCTATTTAAGATACATTCCATAATAGGCGATAACTCGAATGCGAGCACCAATGCGTTATCATAGTCCGTCCTGAATAGTTCGATTAATTCGCTCGGAAAATCTTCATACCAAAATGAGTTCTGCCAACCTTTTGAAGATGTCTCAAGATCCATCAATTTATAGGCTTCCCTTATCAGGGAATTTCCAATTTTATAGTTGTGAGTACGGAAGCGAATTTCAGGAAGAAGTCCTGTAATCTGAGTCAGTTGGTAGGCAAGCAGGTTATGCAGCCAAAAGACATTCGAGAGCTGATGAGGCTCCTGTTCATCTTGGGCTACTCGAAAGACGTCGCCGGTGAAAACGACTCGCGCGATCGTCAGCCGTTCAGGTCGGTTATCCGGTGACGGTTCCATCGCGTCGTTTTCCAAAGGGCGAAGAAAATGGCAACCCGCAGGCATATTAGAGGCTGTGAAATTACTGTGAAATTACTGCCAGATTACCGTCAGATTACCGCTGGATTACAGCGCCGTTTACGGGCACTCGCACTAGTTGCGGCCGACGAGGTCCCGCCCAGCCTCGCGACTCCCACGGCGCATCGCTGCCTAGTCTCCGGCGGGCGCAAAAAAACGGCGCCGGCCAGCAACATCCTGAGCGAGATCTACTCGACTTTGCAACTCAACACGCAATGCGTGTACAGCGTACGTCGATCTCCCGCCGAGCCAAGCGCCGTCGGCACCTGCCTGATGGGGCCACGGCCCAATGGGTGGCAGCGCGACGTGCGGGGAGCGCCTGACCGCCAGACTTCATCGTCTACACGCCGACCGCTGCATGGCGACCGGCGGGGCCGGCGGACGAATGAAGAACATCGGGTGACTAATACTTGGCTATTAGCCGCTTTTATTGGACCTAAGCTATTGTAATTACAAGAGTGCGCAGCAAGGACTTGTTAAAGCGTGATTTCCTAGGACACTTGAGCTAGCTTGTGTATACTTTTTGAGTGGCTGGGGACTTCCACATGGACGCTCAAGACAGTTCGGCGGACGTCGTTGAGGTTGAAGCATCAGGCCGTCGCGAGAGCAAGGTCGCGGCAGCCGTGCGTGCGCGTTCGGTAGACTACCAGTCAATCATCAACGATACGGTAACCGGCCTCGCCGTCAATACCGCTCATCAGCGCCAAAAATTTTATGCCCATGCCCGCCTGGTAATCGCGCACGGCCTGATGTCCATGGGGCTCGCGGAGGCAATGGTCGAGGTTGAAAAGCTTGCCCTGGACCTCGCCATCGAAAGGGTCGAGCAGCGATGGCGGGCGGAAGAGGCGGCTGAAAAATCAACGGCTGAAAGTTTGACAGCGGGGCAAGCGGTCTCCGTAGCCGTCAGAGCAAGCGGCGGCCGAGCCGTTCGCGGCGTCCTCACCCCGCTCGACATCGGCTGGTGGCGATTTCGATCTGTTTGTCGCGTGGCCGAAACGCTCCTATACGCGGTTTCACCTGAGGGCGTCATTCGAGCGGGTCACAAGGCGCAACCCATCGCCACCCTCGGCCCCTCCGCACAACCAAGAGGGGAGTCGTTCGGGCGCTCACGACGCAGGCCCGCGCCCGCGCGGGCGACCAGGATCCCGCCGGCGGTGGCCATCGCCTCGATCACTGCACGGCTGCCGCGCGGTCTGGCAGAGACGGCCGGCGTTGCAGTGGCGCTGCCCGTCATCGCGGCGATGATTTTCCTCGTCTCTCGCATCGACGGCATGGTCACCTACAGGAGCGCGGGTGGTGATCGCGTTTCACGCTCATCCAATCCCCACAGCGGGCCGGGCCTCAGGACCGCCATCGCTACCAACGATGTCTCGGCTCGCCGCGGTCACACCTCGGCCGCTCCAATTCACGCCGGATTCCGTGCCGCTCATGACGCACCTGCTCCCTCCCGCGCAAACGCAGGAGCGACGGGCGAAGGCAATGTGGCGTGCGCCCGCGGACCGTCGATGTCGCTCAATAGCTGCGCGCGCGATATCGCGGGCGGCGGGGCCACAGCGCAGGCGCCAACAGCGCAAGCGGGGCCTCCTCGGCTCGAGAGCTACAGCCCTTTCAGTGACATGACGTGGGGTTTCGGGCCATCGAATGCGCTGCGCGGGCCCACCGTGGCTGCCGAAGACTTCCTGGTCGGCCGCGTGATGGCGTATGCCGCGCCGGCCGCCGATGCGGCGCTCGCGTCACCGACCGCCGATGCGGCGCTCGCGTCATTGGCCGCCGATGCGGCGCTCGCGTCACTGGCCGCGCCCCGTGTCGCCGCAGCGCAAGCGCCCCAGTCGCCCGCTAAGCCGATCAACCCCAAGATCGTAGGGCTCATCGCCAGCGGCAAACAGGCGGCGCTGCGGGGCAATCTCGACCGGGCGGTGCGCGATTTCAATGAGGCAGTCCGCACCGATCCGAAATACCCGGACGGCTATGTGGCGCGCGGCCAAACATACTTCAAACTCGGCGAGACTGAGCGGGCGATCGCGGACTACTCTGCCGCGCTCGCGCGCGACCCCCAGCACGCGGCCGCCTTCCGCGCGCGCGGGATGGCCCATCTCTACCTCGGCAAGAACGATCTGGCGCTGGCCGATCTCTCGAAGGCAATCGAGCTTGGTGAAAAGGATCCGCAGCTGCTGGCCCCGATTGAATTGTTCTATGCGCGCCGCAGCCGCGCGGCGATTTACGATTCCAAGCAGCAATATGACCAGGAGATCGCGGATTGCACGGCGCTCATCGAGTCCTCCACGCACGACCCGGTGCTGGCGGAAGCCCTGGCGGCTGATTACGGCACCGCCGGAACCGCCAACACTGTGGCCAAGCTCTACCGCCAGCGGGCCAATGCCCTGGCAAGGACATCGAGCATGGAGCCGGCGGTGGCCGACCTCACGGCAGCTATACGGCTGAGTTCCGACCGCGGTTTCGCCGCGCTGCTCGACCGTGCCAAGCTGCACGAATTGCTCGGTCACCGCGATTTGGCTGTAGCCGATGCTCGGGCTGCGCTCAGGATCAGGCCCAGCAGCGAGGAGGCGCGGCTCGCACTGAGTCGCCTCAGCGGGCTTTCCAAACCGACTCCGCCAAACGAATTGTGAGGCGTCTCACCTTGCCGACCTTTTATCGCCAGCGGAGCGTCAGGCCCCCACAGGCGCGTCGGCTGTCGCCCGGATTGCCGACACCGATTGCAAGCGCCTGGCCGCCTGCAGGCTTCACCGGACGAAGTTGACGTTGCCAAGGTCGACCGCCTGACGCGCTCTGTGGCCTTCCTGAGCGCCCTCCTTGAGGCCGGCGTTGAGGTGCTGTTCTGCGACCTGCCGCAGATGGAACGTCGCCAAGGCCCGAGGCGTCAAGCTTGGCGGCCCGCGCAACGACGGTCCGCAAGGACGTCCGCGAGCTGGGCCAGAAGGCCATACAGAAGCGCGCTGACGACAGGGCAGCCGACTACGCCCCGGCAATGCGGGAGATGCAGGCGGCCGGCGCAACGTCGCTGCGGGCCATCGCGGCGGCGTGAACGATCACGGCATTCCCACGCCGAGCGGCCGGGGCACATGGCAGACGAACACGGCGAGACGCATCAATCAGCCGCCTCGCCTGAGTCGCCCTGGCCGGTCGATCGTTTCGCTGGCCGCCGCCAGAACGCGGCGGCCAGAAGGAGGCCCGGGGGGCCTTGTTCCTGGCGCGGCCCCGCGCTCTCGCCAGGGGCTTCACCTCGTCCAGCCGCAGTTCCTCCGGGCCGCCATAGTGGAGATACTGAACGCGCTTCATAAGGGCTCCTGGTCATAGTTCACATGGCCTCTTCGTCAAATCCAGGTCGCAAGCTCCACGATGAGGGTAGCAATTGTTCCGATCAGGACCTCTAACTCTTAAGCATTGTCGGGCGCCGTACTGTTCGAGCAACAATTGGCAGGCACTGACGCCAGGTGCCTCAATTCGCTGTCCAGCCGGGCGCGAAAAGCTGCCTCAGAGGGCCAGCGTTGAATTGCAAGAGGAGCAAAATCGGGTTCCCGATCGATCGGGCAATCCGCCTTGTGCGACCAGCTTTCCGCCGAGAGGGCCAATCAGTTCGCTTGCGCGCTGGATATAGCTCTTCAGCCCCGCCGGATCTT
>JASHRR010000039.1 GCA_030037185.1 Xanthobacteraceae bacterium
AGGTGGCGCTGCGTAATGGCTGTCCCCACGCCGAGTTGCTGCAGCGCGCCGAGGATATCGACTGGGATAAGTTCGGGGCGATCGGGCGGCTGGGATTGACCGCCGGCGCCTCCGCACCAGAAGTGCTGATCGAGGAAATCATCGACGCGTTCGCGGCGCACTACCAAGTTGCCGTCGAGACCGTCTCGGCCGTCGAAGAGTCGGGAATCTTTTTTCCGTTGCCGCGGCAGGTTCGTAGCGGTGAAGCGGCGCAGTAATCCACCGCCCGGCCTGTCCTACCTGAGAATGCGGGTCCTACCCGGGTGGAATGCGGGCTCTCGCCCACAATACCCTCGCCCGCAAGCCGGGCAGGGTATGGGCGAAAAGCGGGCCGCATGCACTGCCCGCAAGAGGGCCGAAGGGGCACAGCAAAAAAGATAACGCTCGGGACCCGCTAATGGCCGTCTACACCGATGTCAGCGACGAGGAACTGCAGCGCTTCCTCGCCGACTACGACATTGGCACTCTGCTCGCCTACAAGGGAATTGCCGAAGGGGTTGAGAATTCCAACTTTCTGCTGCATACGACGAACGGCTTTTTCATTCTCACGCTCTATGAGAAACGCGTTGCAGCCGGTGATCTGCCGTTTTTTCTGAACCTCATAGAGCATCTCGCAGCGCGTGGCCTTACCTGTCCGCAGCCGATCCGCTGTCGCGCCGGCCAAGCTCTGGGCCACCTCGTCAATCGTCCAGCCGCCATTTTCACCTTTCTTGACGGCATGTGGATCAGGCGGCCGAACGTTAAGCACTGCGCTGCAGTTGGCGGTGCGCTGGCCCAACTCCATCTCGCCGGCGCCGATTTCGCCATGACGCGGCCAAACGCACTCTCGCTCGAGGGATGGCTGGCGCTGCACAAGGCGGCTGGCGGGCGCGCCGATACGCTGCAGAGAGGAATGAGTGAGGCGGTCGCAAGGGAACTTGCGTTCCTTAGACGAGAGTGGCCGCGCGATCTGCCGCAGGGGATCATCCATGCCGACCTGTTCCCCGATAACGTGTTTTTTCTGGGTGACCATCTGTCCGGCGTGATCGATTTCTATTTCGCCTGCACGGACGCCCTCGCCTACGACGTGGCGATCTGCCTTAACGCGTGGTGCTTCGAGCCCGATCATTCCTACAACATCACCAAGGGACGCGCGCTGCTCAAGTCCTACATGCGCACGCGCGAACTGACGGAGCGCGAGATTTCCGTGCTGCCTGTTCTGTGTCGAGGCGCCGCAATGCGCTTCCTGTTGACGAGGCTCGTCGATTGGCTGGAAGTTCCGCCGGGCGCGTTGGTCAGGCCGAAGGACCCGCTCGAATATTATCGCAAGCTGCGGTTTCATCAAGCCGACGTGAGCGCACGGGACTACGGCATTGACTGACGTGCCGACAAATGGCCGCGTGACTGTTCATACGGACGGCGCCTGCTCGGGCAATCCCGGGCCTGGCGGCTGGGGCGTCATTTTGCAATGGGGTAGCCATGTCCGGGAGCTCAAGGGCGGCGAGCCATATACGACCAACAACCGCATGGAGCTGACGGCCGCCATCATGGCGCTTGAGGCGCTCAAGCGGCCGTGCACGGTCGATCTCCACACCGACAGCGAATATCTACGCCAGGGAATCACCGACTGGATCAGCGGCTGGAAACGCAACGGCTGGCGGACCGCTGCAAGGAAACCGGTCCGCAATGTGGATCTGTGGCAGCGACTCGATGCTGTGGTCAACCGTCACACGGTGCACTGGCACTGGGTGCGCGGTCATGCCGGTCACCGTCTCAACGAACGCGCCGATGAACTCGCCCGCGAGGCGATTGCCGAGATCAGAGCCGCCGCGCATCGCAAGGGCTAAGGCCTCGAGTCGGGCCTCGGTAAGCCCGGCGACCGCCGCGTGCTCAGCCTCGGCGCTCCCCCCGCCGCCACCAGCAATTCCGTGGGAAGAACCGAACCGGTTGGCCGGCGGCGCAGGCGGTCCAGAGCGAGGTAGATCACGGGTGTGGTATAGAGGGTCAGGAACTGCGACAGCATCAATCCGCCGACGATCGTAAACCCCAGCGGCTGGCGTATCTCGGCACCGGTTCCCTGACCCAGTGCGAGCGGAATCGCGCCGAGAATCGCCGCGAAGGTCGTCATCATGATGGGACGGAAGCGCAGCACGGCGGCGCGGTAGATTGAGTCTTGAGGGCTCAGTCCCTGCGTCCGTTCCGCCTCGAGCGCGAAGTCGATCATCATGATGGCGTTCTTCTTGACGATACCGATCAGCAGAATGATGCCGATCAGCGCCACCACGCTGAGCTCATAGTGGAAAGCCATCAGAGTGAGCAGCGCCCCTACGCCGGCCGACGGGATGGTGGAGAGGATCGTGATCGGGTGAACCAAGCTCTCGTACAGCATGCCAAGAATGATGTAGATCGCAGTCGCCGCAGCAAGAATCAGGAGCGGCTGGGTCTTTAGCGAATCCTGGAATGCCTGAGCATTGCCCTGGAATGTTGTGATCAGCGTATCGGGCACATTGAGGTCACGTTTGATCTTGGTGATGGTCTCCACTGCATCCCCGAGAGCGGCACCGGCCGCCAAGTTGAATGACAACGTGACGGCAGGAAACTGGCTCTGGTGACTGACCGACAGCGAACGGACCGTGCGCTTTCGCTCCACAACGGCGCTCAAGGGCACCTGTTTGCCGGTCATCGACGGGACATAGATGAGATCGAGCGCATTGGGGTCAAGCTGAAAACGCGGGTCCACCTCAAGCACGACCCAGTAATTGTTCTGCTGCGTGAAGAACTGCGCAATCTTGCGTTGGCCAAAGGCGTCATAGAGCGTGTCATCGATCGCCTGGGTGACCACACCCAGTCGTGATGCGGCATCCCGATTGATCTCAAGCCGCAGCGTCGGGCCGGCAATCTGCTGATCGGTCGCGACATCTCGCAGCAGCGCAATGTCCTGGAGCGCCTTGAGCAGGATGGGTGCCCAATGATCGAGCTCGTCAAGATCGGCGTCCTGCAGGGTGAATTGGTACTGCGTGCGGCTGAACCTTGCTCCGACATTGATGTCCTGGGATGCCTGCATGAACAGCGCAATGCCCTCGATCTGCGCCAGCTTGGGCCGGAGCCGATCGATGATCTGGCTTGCACTTGCGTCACGCTGGTTGCGCGGCTTGAGGTTGATGAACATCCGGCCGTTGTTGACCGTCTGGTTGACTGCGCCGGCGCCGACCGCGGAGATGACCCCGTCAATGCCTGAATCTTGCAACAGAATGTCCACGAGACGCGACTGTCGCTCGATCATCGCCTGATACGAGATATCCTGGGCCGCCTCCGAAACCGCGACGATGAAGCCGGTGTCCTGCTGGGGAAAAAATCCCTTCGGGATCACGACATAGAGATATCCGGTCAGAACCAGGGTCCCGACCGTGGCGAGGAGCGTAATCCTTCGGTGCCGCAACACCCACCGCAAACCGCCCTCGTACACTGCCAGCATGGCGACGAAAAAGCGCTCGCTCAGCCGATAGAGTCGGCCATGCCGGTCGCTGGCGGGGTCGCGTAGCAGCTGAGCGCACATCATCGGCGTGAGCGTCAACGAGACGGCCGTTGACACGAGGATCGCGACGCTCACGGTTACGGCGAATTCGCGGAACAGGCGACCGATGAGCCCGCCCAGCAGAAGGATCGGGATAAATACTGCAATCAGCGAAATGCTGATCGAAATGATCGTGAAACCGATCTCCTTCGAGCCTCTGAGCGCAGCTTCGAGCGGCGAATAGCCTTTCTCCAGATAGCGCGTAACGTTCTCGACCATGACAATGGCATCGTCAACCACGAACCCGGTCGCGATGGTAAGGGCCATAAGCGACAGATTATCCAGGCTGTAGCCCATTAGATACATCACGCCGAAAGTGCCGATCAGCGACAGGGGTACCGTCACGCTCGGAATGAGCGTCGTCCACAGGTTCCGCAGGAACAGGAAGATCACCAGCACCACGAGGGCGATGGTGAGGATCAGTGTGAACTGCACGTCATTGACGGAGGCGCGGATCGTTTGCGTGCGATCAGTGACGATGTCCACGTCGATCCCTGGCGGTATCGCCGCCCGCAGGCGGGGCAAGGCAGCCTTGATGCGTTCAACCGTATCAATGATATTCACGCCGGGCTGGCGCTGGATCACCAGGATGATCGACCGCTTGCCATTGTAGGTACCGGAGCCGCGACTCTCCTCGGGACCATCCGCGACGGCCGCGACGTCGGCGAGCTTCACCGGTGATCCGTTACGCCATGCAATGATCAGAGGACGATAGGTATCCGCACTGAAAAGCTGATCGTTGTTCTCGATCGTCAAGCCCTGGCGCTCGCCGTTCAGGGAGCCTTTGGGGGCGTCAAGCGTTGCGGCGGAAACGGCGTTGCGGACATCCTCCAGGCTCAATCCGCGCCCGGCGAGCGCGAGCGGATTGGCTTCGATCCGCACCGCCGGCTTCTGTGCACCGGCGATCTGGACGAGCGCAACACCGTCCACCTGCGAGAGCTGCTGGGCCAGCACATTGTCGGCGAAATTGTTGACGGTGGTGAGGGGCAAGGTATCGGAGCTCACGGCGAGGAGCATGACCGGAGCATCCGCGGGATTTGTCTTGCGATAGGTCGGTGGCGCCGGCAGGTTTTTCGGCAACTGGCCAGCTGCCGCGTTGATTGCGGCTTGCACATCCTGGGCTGCGGCATCGATGTTGTGCGAGAGATCGAACTGGATGGTGATTGAGGTGGTGCCGATGCCGCTCACCGAGCTAAGCTGGGTAATGCCAGCGATTTGTGCAAACTGGCGCTCCAGAGGCGAGGCGATAGACGACGCCATTGTTTCCGGACTGGTCCCCGGAAACTGCGCGGTAACCAGGATGGTCGGGAAATCGACTTGGGGCAGGGGCGCGACCGCAAGCAACATGTAAGCGACGCTGCCGACAATGGTGAGTCCGGCCATCAACAGGGCGGTTGCGACCGGCCGGACGATGAAAGGAACCGAAATGTTCATTGGCGTGCTCCGGTCTCTGCAGCTGCCGTCTTCTCCCCGCCGGCGCGCTTGAGACCGGATGCGACGACGCGAACGCCTGGCCGAAGCCTGTACTGTCCGTCGACGACCACGCGGTCTCCGGCCTTGAGTCCGTCGGCAATCAGCGCCGCGCCTTGGTGGGTGGCGGCAATGCGCAGCGGGCGCAGCTCGACCGTGGCATCAGCTCCGATGACAAACGCATAGCTGCCGTTTGGGCCATACTGCACCACCGATTCCTGCACCACCGGACCATGGCGGACATCGAGCCGTAACCATGCATTGACGAAGGCGCCAGGCCAGAGCCGATGCTCCTCGTTGGGGAATACTGCTTTCAGCCGCACCGAGCCGGTGCCCTGGTCGATAAGATTATCGATCAGCTCAAGCTGTCCCTCTCCGAGCCTGACCCGATTGTCCTGGTCGTATGCCGCGACCACGGGCGCTCCGCGCCGGACCGCATCTGCGATCTCAGGCAGGTATTGCTGCGGCAGTGTGAACATCACTGCAATCGGGTTCAGCTGGGTGATGACGACAAGTCCGCCGGTGTCGCCGGCATGAACGATGTTGCCTTGATCAATCAAACGAACGCCGGTCCGGCCATTGAGCGGCGACGAGATCGTCGTGTAGCCAAGCTGAACTCCGGCATTATCGATCGTCGCCTGATCACGCAGGACCGCAGCCTGATACTGCGCCACAAGCGCCTTTTGGGTATCTACGCTCTGACGCGTGGCAAAATTCTTCGTAGCCAGCGTGCTGAAGCGCTCCAGATCGAGCTTTGCATTGGCAAGTACGGCCTCATCGCGCGCCTTGTCGGCTTGTGCCTGGCGCAGAAGCGCTTGGTAGGGTCGCGGATCGATCTGGGCGAGGAGATCACCGATCCGCACGTCCTGGCCTTCGCGAAACGCGATCTTTTGTATCTCTCCGTCGACCCGCACCTTTACCGTCACGGTATTGTAGGCCAGCACGGTGCCAAGGCCCACGCGATAAACCGGGAAATCTTGCGCTTCCACAGTGGCGGTGGTGACGGGGAGGGGACGCTGTTGGAGGGCCTTCCCCGCCGAATTTGTGGCTCCGCTCGTTTGAGCAGGCAGCAGCCTGTAACCGCCGAACGCCGCGAGCAACACCAACGGGACTCCCAAAAGCCACAGCGCCGCGCGTCTCATTGGTGCGATCCTCTCAATCGTGGTGTGGACCGGGCAAGGCCGCCATTCACCGGCATCTCCGCGCGGATGCTCCGACCAGAGCGAAGCTTGGTTGGAGAGCCAACGAGGGTTGTCCGTCGATGTCGAATCTCGTATTTCCTGTTCAAACAATCCCGCGATGTCGTTTTTCTTCTCGGGCAATCGAACATGTTGTGCATCGAGCCGCCTCGGCTATGCCGACAGGGTCTACCGCTCTGCGTAACCCGCCAAAGTTCTAAACCCCTGGAACAGGCAGAGGACTCGGCTGGTATGGCCCGGGTCAAAAGCCGCCTGCTGAACGCGAAGCGTCAGGTGGCGGATGGGTTGATCAGCCATCGCGAAGCGAGCGATTAAAGCTGCCAAGGCTTGCGGCTGCTCATTCGTCGTGAGGTGGCCGCCCGGCAGCCACTCGATCTTCAGGCCGGGATTGCCCAGCCGTTCTTGCGCGAGGTCGACCTGCCGGTGTTCCAAGCGCGTCTGCCCCATACGGCGTCACGATCTGCCGGCCGGCATACGGCGTCGTGGGGACCTGCCCGTAGGCCGGCACCGGCGGCGCAACATAGTGTGTGCGCACATGCGATTTCGCCGTCGCAGGCGAGGCAACCAACGCCGCGGGTCCGGCTGCGGCCAAGATCACTTTCAGATGCGCCGCCATCTTCAAACCCCATGTTCTGAATTGAAGGCTTGAGGTCCTGTCCCAGACATACGACGCTTCCCGCGAGCGACTATCCGCGATAACGTTGAGAGGTTGTGAAGCAGAACTTCACAGTCCGGCAGGGCGCGCTCGATGGCGTGCAGGCGTTTCCGAGTATTGCCCCCGCAGTTTTCGCCGGCGCGGAACGCGGCGGGGTGACCCCATCGGCGATTAGTCACGCGCACTTGAGGCGCACGTCGGTGCAGTGCTCTTCATCCGCACGACGCGCAGTGTCCGCCTCACCGAAACCGGCGAATTTTCGTGCACAAAGCTGCTGTTGTCGGTCACTTTGATGACCCGCACGTCGCTGCTTCCGGGTCAAGAGCTGTTTGCACGAGTCGAGCTTGCGCAATTTCCGAGCGGTCGGTGGTCGCGGGTGCATCGGTGCTCCAGGATTTGCGTGCTCGGTGAAGGCGCGCAGGGAACTCCCCTCCGCCAGGATCGTATAAACGTGAGGCGCAACAGGCCGGCTACTCCGCGTTCACGGGCGACCTCGCTTGCGGCGACGACCTCCTCGAGGCGGGTTTGCGCGCGAAAGGAATCGTTCGCCGGCTTCGGTCAGGCCGACGCTGCGCGTCGTGCCAGGTCCCACGCCTTGGATCGCCGCTGCGAGGAGCAAGGAGTATGCACGATAGTCGGGCCGTCGACGACCAGTAACGGGAACGGCGACGTCAGCCGCCGTACGGGCAGTTGAGGGCAGTGCTCTTTCCCCGAGCGCCCGCTGATCCTTGAGCCGGTGATCGCTTCTTTCTGCCGGCCTGCACCGAGATGAATTGGAAATCGCCGCAAGCGAGGAGCTGGTCGATCTCGCAGCCAGCGGGTTCGATGGCGGCATTCGTCGCGGCCGTTCATCGCGCCCGACATGATCGCGGTGTGGCTGATCGCCGATGGAGTTACCCCGAGTTCACCGGCGGCTCGGCAACAACTGCGCGGCAATGCTCAGTGAACGCCTCCACGCCGTCGAGCGCGCCCTGCCGGACTGTGAAGTGCTGCTTCATAGCCCCTCAACGTTATCGCCGATAGCCCTCGCGGGAATCGGTCTTACGTCTGACCTGCAAGTCGGCAGCAGCCGATGCCGAGACGCATCCGCGACACCTCTCCTGCCTATTAGAGTAGAACAAAGGAGCCCGCCATGATCGCAGAAACGAGGCCTATGAAACTCGGTAACGTCGTCTTCGCACTCGCCTTGACCTGCACCTTAAGTCTGATGGGCGCTAGTTCGATCACCAATTCAGCCGTTGCCCAGGCCTTCTCGCCCACGACCACCGGCGTGATCGGCATCCTTACCGCAAAGGCGGTCACACGCGAACAGCTCATGGCCGTCATGCCAGCTGAAATGCCGGACACCGTGCAGCTCTATCACAATGGCCAGGTTCGTGTGGTATTCGCGTGGCGATGGTCGCGGAGCCGTCTTGTTGCTGGGGATGCCAGGGATGTCGCCGAGGCGCACGCGATTATGGAGGGCTTTCCGCTGGCACGAGGACATCGCAGTCGGTCCACTCTTGCCGCTCCGCCTGCTCACGGCCAATCGCTGAGGCAGGCAATAAGGACAAGCGCCAAATCGAGTGCGCTCTCGTTGGCTAACTCATAATGCTCACAGAGGTTCTTACCGTCGCTCTCGCGCGCAAAGTCGCGTTGTGCCGATGCGAAGCAGGCGACAGTCGACGGTCTTCGCAATACGCGCGGTGGTACCGTTCGTTCCATTCCTCTCAACGGTCGGCTCGATGACCGCGGTGTTTGAGACCCACGCACACCTGATAGGAGCCCAAAAATGTCCCCGGCAGCCATCTTTCAATTGCAACTCGTTCTCGGTTACGTCCCGTGGCTGCTCTGCTTTGGCGCGTATGTCTGGCCCAGGCTCAAGACGATCGACCGCATCGAAGCACAACGTGCCATCGCTACACTGCACAGCTTCCGTTTTTTCGGGCTCGTGTTCGCCGTTCCAGGCGTTGTCGGCCCCGATCTGCCAGCCGGCTTCGCCACCTTCGCGGCCTATGGCGACTTCGCAACCGGGGTGCTGGCAATGCTCGCGCTTGTCACGGTGAGGACGCGCCCGCTGTTTTCGCTGTTCGTCGTCGCCTTCAATCTCGTGGGGGTGGCCGACATCCTGATCGACTACTATCACGGCAACCAGGTCGGCCTTCCTGCGCTGGCGGGGGAGTTGGGCGCCGCATACGCGATCCCGATCATTTACGTGCCGCTGCTGATGATCACCCACGTCGTCGCGTTGTATTTGCTGATGCCTCCTCAGCCCAAGGCCGCGCTCGCTGGCGATGCGACAGCGTGTTAGCTCGGATCAGACGCGGTGCCCGGCACCGCAACCGGCCGCCCCGGGACATGTGCCGCCCCGTCGGCGCAAGCCAGCCCTTCACGGCTGCGATGATCGATCCGCCGCGCCCGGTAGCGAAAGATTCGCACCGCAGCCCGAAACGCTCCGGCGAGCCGTAACAGCTTCGCCGATCTGCCGTCCCCGAGCGAGGTCGAACAGACAGAGGACTTTGTGCCGTCCGTGTCGGTGATGATTGCGGCTTGCTGCGGGAATGTTGCAGACCGGCGTTTGAGCAAGACCCGTTTCATGCCTTCCCGGGCTCGTCTTTGAGCTTGCCTTTGCGAGCCCGCTGTTGAGGACGCACCCCGGGGACGGATCTTTGAACCTGTCTGCAACGTAGCCCGAGGTCGCAGTCCCAAAGTTACCCCGGAAGAGGTTGGGGCGAAGGCCCCGCCTCTAGACGGGGAGGGTTACAACTGCCTGAGCAATGTCTCGGCGCTCGATGTTTCAGCCTTGCCGGGCGCGTCCTCGATGTTGAGCTGCTTCACCACGCCATTTTCAACCAGCATGGAATAACGCTTCGAGCGCAGCCCCAGGCCGCCTGCCGAGCCGTCCAGGGTGAGATCGAGCGCCTTGGCAAAATCGGCGTTGCCGTCGGCGAGAAATTCGATCTTGCCTTCAGCGCCGGATGCTTTTTTCCATTCGGTCATGACGAAGACGTCGTTTACCGACGTCACCGCGATCGTATCCACGCCCTTGGCTCTGAGGGTGTCGTTGTGTTGCAAAAAACCGGGCAGATGATTGCGATGACAGGTCGGCGTGAAGGCACCCGGCACCGCGAAAAGAACCACTTTCTTGCCCTTGAAGACCTCCTCGGTGGACTTCCAGCCGGGGCCTTCGGCCGTCATCACACGAAACTTTCCCTCAGGCACATGATCGCCCACCTTGATGGCCATAGTTTTAGTCCTCGTTGTTTCGGGGTTGGAAGACGACGCCGTCCGCGCACGCTGACGGCGGCCCCCACCCTACCCTCGCCCCGCATGCGGGCGCGATCGCGTTGGTCCGCGGCGCTTTACTCTCCTTTAACGGCACCGCCGGAGCCAGTCACCGGGGGCCGCAAGGCGGCACCCGATGGACGGGCGAGGGCCCCGGGGCTGAGCCCGTGGGGAGGCCCCCGCGAGCGGGAGCAGCGTCCGCGCACCATATAGCGATTTTGCCGGCCCGCCTGTCGGGGAAGCGTAGCGAGGGAGCGCGCGAGGCTTATAGCACCTTCCGGCAGGGCGGATTCGGCTTGTTGGACAAAAAATGCGCGATCGCCCGCGCTATTTCGGAACGGCCGTCACGTTTACCGCGTTTCCAGCCGACACCAGGGTGAAACGCAGGCGCGCTCCGATGGCATCGACGCCGGGCGGCGCCCCGTCGAGGTCGAATACAAACCACCGCCGACCCGGGGGAGCGCCGGCAATGGGCTCGGGCACCGGCAGTGCCCAGTCTGCAGTTGGCCCCTCGACAAATAGGTCGAGCGGAGTGGTCGCAGGGGCCGCGATTTCGACGACAACCCGCGGGTGGGGCTGTCCGGGCTCAAGGCGCACGGCTGCAATACCGAAGGACGCAGTGTCGCCGAGGCGAGCCTCCTTCGGTGCCTCAAGTTCCGCCGCCGCAAGTCGCGAATCGTGCGGTGATGGCTTGGACGACAACTCCAGGATTGCCTCGCCTTTCGCAGGGACGCAAAGCTTTTCACAGATCGCATAGTCAAGGGTCAGTCGCAGGGTGGCCGGCCGGTTCGGATTTTTGGCGGTCACGCGGGCCGGAAACATCACATCGCCCTTGTAGCCGATTGAGGTGCCGCCGTCGTCAGTGAAACGCTGTGGCGCCGGCCACACCAGGGAGACGGACTTCACGTTTTCGGACTTGGAGAAGTCAAATGCGGGCGGCACGCCGCTGTCACCAGGATACCGCCAGTAAGTCTTCCATCCGGTGGCAAGGCGGATTTCGACCCCGGCCCGCAGCACGCCGTCCGCGCGCACAGAGCTGCCGGCGACCAGCCGCACGGCCGAACGTGCATCGCCGTCCCACGCCGAGGCATCCGCGGCGCCCGCGGCGCCATTCGGGGCGAATGCGAGCAGCACACCGAGCGTTGCCGTCGAGACACATTGTCGCAATATCAAAGCAATCATGGATGATCGTTTAGCTGACATGGAATCCAGTGACCATTGAATTCCTCGTGACCGAACGACGGTCTCGCATTGCCGTTCTACCGATATGAGGTTACCTTTTCAGCCATGAAGGCACCAGGTCCGGCCATGAAGGCAGCAAGGAAGAGTATGAAGGCCCATTCCCCCATGGGGCCTTCGCGGCGTGGATATCTGGACGGCCAGATGTTGATCGCGATGCCGAGCATGCGCGACGAACGATTTGCCCGCACTCTCATCTATATTTGTGCGCACTCCGCGGAAGGAGCCATGGGAATTGTCGTCAACCAGCCTGCGAACAACATCAAATTTCCTGATTTGCTGGTGCAGCTGGATGTGATCTCTGACCATGATATCATCCAATTACCGCTGAGCGCCGGTTCTGTGCAGGTGCTCAAAGGCGGACCAGTGGAGCCCGGTCGCGGCTTCGTGCTGCATTCAAGCGACTACTTCGTCGAGAATTCGACCTTGCCGATCGATGACGGCATTTGTCTCACCGCGACGCTTGACGTCCTCAAGGCGATCGCAAAAGGCGATGGTCCGGGCAACGCGTTGCTGGCGCTCGGCTATGCGGGATGGGCGCCCGGGCAGCTCGAGAACGAGATTCAGGACAACGGATGGCTGCACTGCAGTGCCGACACCGACCTTATCTTCGGCTCCGACATCAGCGCCAAATACGACCGGGCCCTGAAAAAGCTCGGCATTCACGCCGGCATGCTGTCGAGCGAAGCCGGGCACGCATGAATCACAAATCGGCAATCACGGTCTGACAGACTCAAGGCGCCGATCACTGACTCCTGATCACCTCCAGGCGCTTGCCGAGAATCAAATCCTGCGCCTGCGCGGCCGACATCGCACGCCCGAAGGCAAGGCCCTGAGCGAATTCGCAGCCGAGATGATGGAGCGCAGCCGCGTCGGCTTCATTCTCGGCCCCTTCGGCCACGACGTCCATACCGAGATCATGCGCTAAACCGACGATCGAGCGCAGGACGATCGGCCGCGCCCCCTTGGCGTTGGCGCGCACAAATGATCTGTCGATCTTGATCGTGTCAAACGGGAGGCGCGGCAGATACACCAGGGAGGAATGCCCGGTGCCGAAATCGTTGAGCGCAAGGCCGGCCCCGACATCTCGCAGCCGCTTCAGGACTTGCGCCGACTGCTCGGGATTTGCCATCACGGCGGATTCGGTGAGCTCGAGCTTGAGCGTGCCGCGCGCCAAGCCGCTGCGTGCGAGCGCGCCGCGCAGACCTTCGACGACGTCGTTCTTGAGCAGTTGCCGGGACGAGACGTTGACGCTCGCAAACAGCGGCAGGCGACTGCGCGCAGCGCGCTGCCAGATCGTAAGCTGGCGCGCCGTGCGTTCGACCGCGAACAACCCGATTTCCGCGATGACGCCGACTTCCTCCGCCATCGCGATGAATTCGAACGGCGAAAGGCGGCCCATTTTCGGATGGTCCCACCACGCCAGCGCCTCGAAGCCGGCAACCGTGCGGTTTTCGAGCCGCACAATCGGCCGGTACAGCATCACAATTTCCTCCCGGCTGACGGCGCGGCGCAGCTCAGATTCCAGATTCAATCGCTCGGGCTTGCGTGCCCGTATGGCGGGCTTGAATATTTCGAAGCGGTCGCCCCGGGCGCGTTTCGCCGCATACATCGCAAGCTCCGCATTCTTTATGAGTTCATCGGCTGCCGCAGACGGCGCCTCCAACAGGGCGATGCCAAGGGAGGCGGTAACGGAAATTTCGCGTTCGTTGAACGTGATGGGCGCGCGGACCGCCTTGCAGCCGGCTTGCGCGAGGGCGATGATGCGATTGGGATCCTTCTCTGACACGAGGATGAAACCGAACTGGTCGCCGGACAGTCGGGCAAGGGTGTCCTGCGGCTTGAGCAGCCGGCCAAGTCGGCGCGCCAGCGTCAACAGGATCGAGTCTCCGACCGCCATGCCGACGGCGTCGTTAACCTGCTTGAAACGGTCGAGGTCCATCACCATTACCGTCGGCCGAAGATCAGCGTTGCCCTTGGCAATAGCCAGCACGGCGTCGAGGCGATCGACGAAAAGCTGGCGGTTCGGCAGACCGGTCAGATTGTCATAAACGGCGTCATGAAGCAGGCGCTCTTCCGCGATCTTGGCCTCGCTGACATCCGTCAGCGTGCCGACCAGCCGGATCACCTCGCCGTCGGAACCCACCACCGGCCGCGCCTTCAAAGTGAACCACAACGAATGTCCGTCGGGATTGCGCAGGCGAAAATCCTGTGCCACGCGGCCCCGACCCTGTTCGACCACGCCGTCGAGCGCCGCACGGAAACGGTCGCGATCGTGCGGGTGAATGACGTCGATCCATTGCGCCGCAGGGCCGTCCAGCGTGCCGCGGGTGAGGCCGAGCATGGATTCGGTTTCCGGACTCGTGAACACCCTGTCGGCCGACACATCCCAATCCCAGATCAGATCGCCGGCGCCGGTGAGCGCCAGCGCCCGGCGCTCGACATCTGTGACGATCCCTTGTGTCACGCCGCCCGCGAAGGCGTGCTGCATGACGGTGAAGCCGATCAACAGCACAATCAGAACCAGGCCGCCCAGCAAGGCTGGCGCCACGATGTCGTTTGTCACCCATCCGCCGACCGCAAGCCCTGCTGCGATGACCCAGCACATCAGCAGGAACCAGGTCGGAATCAACAAGACTGCGCGGTCAAATCCTTGGACTGCAAGATAGATGATAACCCCGAAGCCGCCGATGGCGACGAACAGAAGCGACAATCGCGCGATGCCGGAGGCAATCGACGGATCAACGAGGGCGACCGCGACCAGCGCCCCTAGAAAGGCGAGCCACGCAATCGCGATATGAGCGTAGCGAACGTGCCAGCGACTGAGATTGAGATAGGCGAACAGGAACACCAGGAGCGTTGCCGCCAGAATAGCCTCGCCGGATGCACGCCACACCCGCTCGGCGCCGGCCGACATGTCAAACACCCTGCCCCAGAACCCGAAATCAATGCCGATATAGACGAGCACTGCCCAACCGAGCGCAGCGGCGGCCGGGAACATGAAACTGCCTTTCACGACGAAAAGGATCGTCAGGAACAAGGCGAGCAGGCCGGCAATGCCGATCACGATGCCATGATAGAGCGTGAAGCTGTTGACTTTGTCTTTGTAGGTGTCGGGCTCCCAAAGATAAATCTGCGGCAACCTGTCGGTGCGCAGCTCCATGATGAAGGTGACCACGTTGCCGGGATCGAGGGTGATGCGGAAGATGTCGGCGGTGGCGCTATCCTGGCGGTCGGGCCGATCGCCCGCGCTGGGCGTCATGTTGACCACGCGGGATAGCCCGAGGTCCGGCCAGAGAATTTTTGATCCTGCCATCTGGTAGTGCGGAACCACGATGAGGCGATCGATCTGCTCGTCGCTCGAGTTGGCCAGCGCGAACACCGCCCAATTGGTACCGACCTCGCGGGCCGGAACTTCCATGCGGCGCACGATCCCGTCGCTGCCCGGCGCGGTCGAGACCAGGAGCCGGCCGCCATCGCTCTTCAGCCGTTCTACCGCGTCCGTAAGATCAATTGCTGCGATGTCGACACGCACATTGACGGCCTCCACGGCGCGGACCGGAGACGCGGCCAACGACATGATGCAAATCGCCGCCGCCAGAGCGACGTACAGAGCCCTCAAGCGGCAATCCTCCGTGCCTGTTTCCCCAAACCCTTCTCCGTCTCGGCCCCATTTCTGAGTATCGGACCGAGCTACCAAGCGCAAGAAACGCACGTCCCGGAACGTGCATTCGCCGCGCACTCGACGCTACCCTTCCGCTACCCTCCCCGGCAAGCGGGGCGGGCGTCATTTATTACCCTCTTTGCGGGCAAACGCAGGGTGTTCGTC
>JASHRR010000389.1 GCA_030037185.1 Xanthobacteraceae bacterium
GTAGCAGCGTCCGCAGGCGCCACCACTGCTGCGCTGCAGCCGCCTGCGATTGCTCATGAATGTCGAATCGGCGACGGTTCGCTCGACGTTAGCGAAGTCTTCAAACGAACACCTTACATCGCAGATTTGAAACCAGAGGGCCGTTTTGTCGCCAAAGATTTATTCGACGGTGGGACTTCCACTGCTGATGAAGTCATTGCTGCACAATGGTTTCATGCATGGCGACTGCATGACCGTTACCGGGTGTGCCATGGCCGAAAATCTGAGCTGCGTGGCCTGGAGTCCGGACCGGGACATTGTCCGTGCGGCCGATCATCCGTTGATCACGACAGGTGGGGTCGCCGGGTCGCGCCGGAACCGCGCACCCGAGGGGGCGGTCGGTTCTCCGGCGCAACGCGAGGGTTGTCCGTCGGCCATCTCGGCCCTGAACCTTGGCAACCGCGGGCAATGGCGTTCGGGTCGGGATATGTTTGCAAATACGCCCAGCAGGTCGGGCCGGCACGCCACCGCGCCGCCACCCATCCTGGCCGGGCGGCCGAGAAGGCGTGCCATGCGGATCTCTGAATGTATTGTGTCAGTTGCGTTGCTCGGGTTCGGTCTTGGATTGACCGCGGCCTACGCGCTTGATGGCACCCCAAGCCCTGCCAATGTCGCTCCGGCGGTCGGCGTCGGCGTTGCGCCAGGGGGAGCGCCCAATGTTGGCGTGGGGATCGGTCGCGCGACCCCGTTCCAGGCGTTTCAAAAGGGGGCGCGGGCGCTGCAGGCCGGCGACACCAAAAGCGGACTTGAGGCGCTCGAATACGCGGCCCGCAACGGCGAGGTTATGGCGCTGTGGAAACTCGGCCGCATGTATGCCGACGGCGATGGCGTCAAGCAGAACGACCAACGTGCCTTCGAATATTTCCGCACGCTCGCCGATTCGCATGCCGAGGAGACGCCGGGCACCACGCCTGCGGTGTTCGTCGCCAAGGCCTTTGTCGAAATCGGCGGCTACTACCTGACCGGCATCTCCAATTACATCAAGACCGATGCTGTGCGTGCTCACCAGATGTTCTCGTATGCGGCGTCCTATTTCGGCGATCCGGATGCCCAGTATCGTCTCGGCCGAACCTATCTTGACGGCCAGGGTACCGCCAAGAGTCCGAAGCAGGCGGCACGTTGGTTATCGAGCGCAGCCGGCAAGGGGCAGTATCAGGCTCAAGCGGTGCTGGGCGCCATGCTGTTCAAGGGCGAATCGGTACCTCGCGACGCTGGACGAGGCCTGATGTACCTCATTCTCGCGCGGGATTCCGCTACTCCGAAGGAGACCTGGATAGCGGATTTGTACAACGCCGCAGTGAAGCAGGCGACCCCGGACGAACAGGCGGGGGCGCTGGTCCATGTGGAACACTGGATCGAGCAGTCCCGCAACGGACACCACCAGTAGAGAACGACGTTTCCGACTTCCAGCCCCTCGTCGGCCCGTCCTGGCGATCCCGACGAGCGGCGGACCGCTATTATTGCGAAGTGACAATGGCGCTTGAATACTCCCTACAATTCAAGCTCCGTCCACACCGGCACATGGTCGGATGGTTTTTCCCAGCCGCGGACGTGCTTGTCGATGCCGACCGCTATCAAGCGGTCGGCGGCCTGCGGTGACAGCAGCAAATGGTCGATCCGGATGCCGGCATTCTTCTGCCAGGCGCCGGCTTGGTAATCCCAAAACGTGTAGATCCCCGCCGCGTCGGTGGTCGCGCGGACGGCCTCGATGAGGCCAAGATGCGTAAGCGCGTTGAAGTTCGCCCGGGTCTGCGGCAGGAAGAGCGCGTCGTCTGCCCAGGCGACCGGGTCGTGCACATCCGCTGTTGTCGGGATAACGTTATAGTCCCCGGCCAGCACTAGCGGCTCCTCAAGGCGCATTCGGCAGTCGGCATAGCGGAGCAGCCGACTCATCCACCTGAGCTTGTAGGAATATTTCTCGGTTCCGGCCGGATTACCGTTCGGCAGATAGATCGACGCGATGCGCAGCGCGCGCGAGCCCGACGACACGACGACTTCAAGAAAACGAGCGTGGTCATCTTGATCGTCTCCGGGCAATCGCGCGGTCACCTCATCCAAGCGCAACTTGGATAGAACCGCTACGCCGTTGAGCGCCCTCTGGCCATGCACGGCAATATTGTATCCCAGACCCTCAATGGCTTCGCGCGGGAAGGCCGCGTCGATGCATTTGGTTTCCTGCAGGCAGGCCACGTCCGGCTCGCGTTCCTCAAGCCAGGTCAGGACGGCGTCGAGCCGCTGCTTGATCGAGTTGACGTTCCAGGTTGCTATTCGCATCAAGAGCTCCCGATGGCGACTGCCGGGGGAATTCGTTTGGAACCGGGGACACCGAATAAGGGCCCGTTTCGTGCCTGTCCGAACTGCCCTTCAGCCTGGAGCTCAAGGAAGCACCCCAGGGCTTGGGACCTATCCGTCGCCGGGGGCCATCGTCCCGCGCTGGGTAGGGGGCCATCGTCCCGCGCTGGGTAACCACCTGGCGACTTGGGCAAAAAGCTGTCGATCCGACGTAACCAAATCAACCGGCGGGGCGGCCGGCGCGTTGGCGATCGCGCTTGCCTCCGGCGCCGGATTGGCACCAGCCGCTCGGCGTCTCGGTCGCCGTATCCCAGCTGTTGACGCCGTTCATAGAAACCCTTGCTGACACGACCGTCCGCGGCCCCTCGAAGCCGCCGGATGCGTAGGAAGAGACTCCCCCGAGGCTTACACCGAGAAACTCGTGCCGCACCCGCAGGACGCGGTCGCCAGCGGATTATTGATTCGGAACGACGAGCCGATCAGGTCATCCACGAAGTCGATCTCGGCGCCCGCCATGTATTGCACCGACACCGGGTCGACCAGCACGGTCACGCCGTCGCGGGTGAGCACCAGATCATCGTCGGCTTGAGCGGTGACGACATCGAACCTGTATTGGAACCCGGAGCAGCCCCCACCCGCGACGCTGACGCGCAGCATCGATCCCGGCGGTTCGGCCTTGAGAATCTCGCCAACCCGTCGCGCGGCCCGTTCCGTCAATGCCAGCGAGCTTGCCATCACAGTCCGTTGCCTATCTTTACTGATAATTAGGTGCGGGCGGCGGTCCAGTCAACGGCGACCGGGCAGCCCGAGCACGCACAAGGAGGCCGGCAGCATGGCGGGAGCGCGGCAGTGAATCTGGGCCTGACACGCACGCCGTTCGCGGCGAATCCGGCTGCAAGTCGCGGCCGTCTCCATGACGAGCCGCCGAGTGCGACGCGTAACGATTTCCGCCGCGATTGCGACCGCATCATCCATTCGACGGCGTTTCGGCGGCTCGCCCACAAGACCCAGGTTTTTATCTATCACGAAGGCGACCACTATCGCACCCGCCTCACCCATACCCTCGAGGTCACCCAGATTGCGCGGTCGCTCGCACGCGCGCTCGGCCTTGAGGAGGACCTCGCGGAAGCCTGCTCTCTTGCCCACGATCTCGGCCATCCGCCGTTTGGCCATTCGGGGGAGCGCGCTCTCGATCAATGCCTCGCAGGTGAGGGTGGATTCGATCATAACGCCCAGACCCTTTCGGTCGTCACCCGGCTGGAGCGGCGCTACGCGGGCTTCGACGGTCTCAACCTGACGTTCGAAACCCTGGAGGGCCTCGTAAAGCATAATGGCCCGCTCACGGACGCGAGCGGCCGCCCAATAGGTCGCCATGCCGCCCGCGGCGTCGCGCCCGCAATCCTCGACTACAACGCCCTTCAGGACCTCGAACTGAATCTTTACCCCAGCGCCGAAGCCCAGGCCGGAGCCATTGCGGACGACATTGCCTACGATGCGCACGATATTGACGACGGCCTGCGCGCGCGGATGTTTGCTGTCGACGAACTCGCCACATTGCCGCTGATCGGCGACATTCTCGCGCAAATCGATTCGTGCTCGCACCAGCGACCTTGCCCTCCCTCGCATGACCTCCCGCCGGCAGGGGAGGGCAGGGCGGGGGAACGTCGCGCCCACGAATTGGTGCGAGGGCTGATCACCCGCATGATCGAGGACGTGATTGGCCAGTCGCAGCGCCTGATCGGCGAGCGCGCGCTCGCCTCTGTTGAGGACATCCGGCGCGCCGGTGCGCCGGTGGTGGCGTTCTCGCCGGCCATGGCGGCAGCCGACCGCGCCATCAAGGCATTCCTATTTCCGCGCATGTATCGCCATCCGCGCATCGTGCGCGTCATGGACGATGCTCAGCGGGTGGTAACGGATTTGTTCGCACACTACCTGCGCGCTCCCGACGATCTGCCATGGGACGCGCCCGCCGAGACGCCGGCACAGGCCCGCCGGATTGCCGATTTCATCGCCGGGATGACCGACCGCTATGCGCTGTCCGAGCACGCCCGGCTTTTTGACTCGACCCCTGAACTGCGTTAGGCGCATTGCAGATAGGAGGGCGCAACGGTGGGCACCCTTCGCTCGCCCATCGACGATAGATGCATGAACGTCTTCACCCGCTTCACCGCGCACGTCC
>JASHRR010000390.1 GCA_030037185.1 Xanthobacteraceae bacterium
GGAGGCAAGCTGAATGCTGCGCAAGGCCGATCCGTGCGAAGCCGCGTCGTTAACTCCCAATAGGCCCTTTATCAACCCTGCTAAGCTATTCAAACGGGGCAAAAAGCTAAGGGAATGGCACCGCATTCAATCTCGGTGTAGCCGAAATTCGGCGTGCCATGCACGGCACGCCCTTCGATTAGTGAGACCCAAACGGGGATGTTGGTTGGTCATTTTCCTTGCGACGATTCCGGTGCCGTTCCCAAATCTGCTCTCCCCACCGGGCCTCGATGGCCTCGATGATTGACGCGTTAGCCTGGATCGCAGCGATGATTGGCTTGGCCTTCTCTCCGGGCAGCATTGACGTGGCCCTCTCGATTAAATCGTGCAAGGCCGTGGCCGCATCCCAAAGCTCGATAAGAGATTTGTTGACATCATTGGACATTTGATCCTCCCTCGGGGGCGGAGCAGAGGGGACTTGTCAGCCGTTTTCTTCAGCCCCGACCTCCGGGCTTCTTTTTTGGTCAAGAGTTTGTTTTTTTAATCGCTTCCAATCTCTTCACTTAGTAGACCCCGTAGGTCGGGGCCGCACAGACCTAATCGCTACCGAAAGCATTGGTGGCAGCCCACGCCATCGCATCCAGCGTGGGCCACCAAAGCTTGGTTCGGGCTCCCTCTCTCAACCAAGCTCAAAACCATCATCGCCCAAGCCGGGCCTTCAGCATTGTGATAAGTCAACTCATGGCAATAAAAAGGCCCACCAATGCTTGGGGCCGGGGATATCACGAAGCCCAGGTCGCCAAGTGTGAGGATGATCCGGGGACGGCGAGCTTGAAGCAGGGCGCGGCTAGGCAAAGCAAACTCCGGCTTCTCAAGAAAAGGCCCCGATCGGTGAACGGTCATGGAGCAAACGGTCGAGGGGCCAACTGCTCGCCCAAGCTCGGTCACGTTATGAGAGCGGCGCTGCCGGGGGATTGACTCGGATCAAGCTTGCCTCACGGCCATCGTGCGAATTCCGGGCGATCTCGCCCACCATTCCGATTTGAAGCCGCCCACCCCTTTGTTGACCATATCGAAGGAATTTGTTCCTCAGGGTAGCTGCCTTTCCTGGCCCGCTCAGGTCCGGTCCTTTTCTTCCAAAGGAGGACTTAAATGTCAGCAGAGATGCCATGCGCCAGGTGCGCGAAGGCCGGCGTTATACGGAGCCAGACTGGGCAGCCGTTCATCGCGAACTGAAGCGCAAGCACGTCACGTTGATGATCAGCGCCATGGCAACTGGACCCTCGATTGCATCCGGCAAGAAGCAGCCAGGATCGGGTCATCTACAGCGACGCTGTGTGACCTCATCCTTGAGCTCCCGGACGGTCGTGTGCCGGTGGTTGCCGCTCCCTCGCACATGGGCGGCAATCCGCTTCCCTTTGACGAAAATCTCCGCAGTGCGGCCAGTAAACGGCACCTCGAGTTCGCTGCACCCAGCCATCCACCCCCGGGCGGCTTCATTCCGGAATGGTGGGCGCGCGACATCATCGGAATGCGGGAGGCTTCAAATAGGTCCCGCGTCACGACCTTTCCCCAAGCACAGCGCGGGACCTATTTGAAGCCGGATTGAACGAAGCCGCGTGTTGTTTGATGTCGGCCTATCAGCCCTCGACAGGGACCTGCCCCACGCTCAGCGAAGCCCATCTTGTTTGATCCCGCCTATGGGCGCTGGTTTGGGCCAAGAACCCGGGAATGTGTACTGTGCCCGTTGCGCGCCCCTTGGACCGGGGCGACAAACACAGCAAGCTGGGGGGCAACGCACGGTCGACGGCGGTCGGGAGTGCTTTTTCAGACGTTTTTTGACCCAAAATGGCGGATTGAAAGACGTCTGCGAACCTTTGCAGGTGCGATTTATTGTTGCGATGGTGAACATCGACATCAACAAGCGTGTGATGATCTGGTGGGGGTTCTAGGCAAGTGATCATGATGTATCGCAGTAAGGGTGTGTGCGGCGCGGTGACGGTGATCGCGGCCAAAGGCTGATCTCGATCATGCGGCCTCCGCAGACGGGGCACAGATCGATGCGATGCCCGGTGAGGATCGCGCAGCGTTCACGATAATCGTCGGGTTTGACAGTTGGGGATGGCTTTGGAGCTTGGAGATCCGTACGAATGGCCGCGAGCTTGGCGGTGCGGCAGGCGTTCGCCAGAAATCCGAAGTGACGAATACGGCGGAATCCTTTCGGCAGCACGTGGAGCAGGAAGCGACGGATGAACTCGTCAGCGTCGAGTGTCATCACCTTGGACTTGTTGTCGGCGCGATAATCCTTCCAGCGGAAGCAGACGCGACCATTCTCGCAGGTAACGAGCCGACTGTTGGCGATCGCCACGCGATGGGTGTAGCGCCCCAAATACTCGAGCACCTGCTCCGGCCCTGCGAAGGGGCGCTTGGCGTACACGACCCATTCGACATTGTGCAGCGCCCTGAGATGGCGGGCGAAGGCCGCCGGTTCCATGAAGCGCTCAAGCTTGCCGAACAACACGAGTTCTCTTTTGTCGAACGCCGCCTGCAGGCGCTCGAGGAACAGACGTCGATACAATGCCGACAAAACATGAACGGGGAGGAAGAAATTGGCCCGGCAGCCGATCCAGCGCCCACCGGGCGCCAGGCCACCGCCCGGCACGACGCAGTGGGCATGCGGATGATGCGTCAGGGTCTGGCCCCAGGTGTGGAGGACAGCGATCATGCCTGTCTCGCCGCCGAGGTGTTGCGGATCACCGCCGATGACGCGGATCGTCTCAGCTGCGGTCTTGAGCAGGATGTCGTAAACGATCGCCTTGTTCTGGAGCGCGATGGCGGCGATCGGGGCCGGCACGGTGAAGACGACGCGGAAATAGGGGACCGGCAGAAGGTCAGCCTGACGATCCGCAAGCCACTCGGCGCGCGCCAAGCCCTGGCACTTCGGGCAGTGCCGGTCGCGGCAGCTATTGTAGGCGATGCGAACCATGCCGCAGTCATCGCATCGCTCGACATGGCCGCCGAGCGTTGCGGTACGACAGGCCTCGATGGCGGCCATGACGCGGCGCTGGCCACGCGTGAGTCGATTGCCCTGCGCGGCGCGGAACGCTTCGCCGTGGCGGCGGAAGATATCCGCCACCTCCAGCGTGGGACGCATGGTCTGCGCTGCTATTCGGGAGGTATCACTTCAAGCGTGAGCTGATCGAACGGGCTCGCCGTGCCGGCGATCAGGCCGGTTGCGACCTGTGCGTACCGGGCCGTCGTCTCCAAATGGGTATGACCGAGCAGGACCTGGATAATCCGAATATCGGTGCCGCTCTCCAGCAAATGGGTGGCAAAACTATGCCGAAGCGAGTGGGTCGTGACGCGCTTGTCGATCCGGGCACGCTGTCTTGCCGCGCGGCAAGCTGACTGAAGAGCACCGCGGCTTACATGGCTGCCGGGCTCCTGGCCGGGAAACAGCCATGAACTCGGCCGCCCCCGCCGCCAATAGGCCCGCAGAATCTCCAGCAGCCGAGGCGACAGCATTGCATAGCGATCCCTGCCACCCTTGCCGTCCTCGATGTGGAGTAACATCCGTTCGCTGTCGATCGAGCCGAGCTTCAGACGCACCACCTCTCCGATGCGCAAGCCCGCCGCATAGGCGGTCGCCAGTGCAACACGATTACGCAATCCTGCAACTGCCGCGAGGAAACGCGCAATCTCTTCGCGGTTGAGAACAGGAGGAAGTTTCTCCGGCTCCTTGCCGCTGACAATGCGTTCGAATGCCTCCTTTTGGCCGAGCGTGATGCCGTAAAAGAAACGTAGCGCACACGCAACCTGATTGATGTGTGTCCAGGAATACTTCTGTTCCACCAGATGCAGCTGGTAGGCACGGACTTCTTCCATGCCGAGCTGATCCGGAGATCGCTTGAAATGGCGGCTAAACTTTGCCACTGCGTAGATGTAGGATTGCTGAGTCGAGCGCGACAGATTGCGGATCGTCATGTCCTCGATCATGCGCCGACGAAGAGGGCTCATCGCAGTCATCGGGTGCTCCTGTCTTGAGAAGGATGGTTCTGACGATCCACATCCTCTCAGACAGGACACTTCCGATCAGCAGGCCCTCCGTATGAGCCGGGCGGCTACTCCCGCGCAGCGGGTTCGTTCAATGCGCAGCGCAACCTGGCCGCCGGCCGCGGGAAATCGAAAGGGGCGCGACCCCAAGGCTCGCGGATTCGCCCCGGTAAACCGCCGTCGCTTTGCACCACCGATACCGCGTCTGTTGACCCTGGCCGTGCAAAAACGTCGTGGCGGCTCTCCGCGGGACGCGAGGGCGTTCCTGCGGACGCTGATCCATAGCGGCC
>JASHRR010000391.1 GCA_030037185.1 Xanthobacteraceae bacterium
GTTTCATGAGACCGCTTTCCAGAACCTACTCAAAGCTAGGCAGCGTTGATGTTTGGTCGCTGCTTCGCGGCGGGCAGTTTCACTCGCGGCCTGCGCCGTGAGCCAGCGCTCCCTTCTCCACAGCCTACGGCAGCCGTAGCTGCCATCAACGCCGCAAAGCTCTCGGCGCATTTCTCAAGATTGCGAGCCGCGTTTAGATCGCGGTCGCATTCAAAACCGCAGTCGTCGCACCTGAAGGTGCGTTCGTTCAAATCCAGCGTATCTTTAACCACGCCGCAGCAAGAGCAAATCTTGCTTGAAGGAAACTCAGCGACCACTGTCGTCGAACCGTAGAGTCTCGACTTGTAGTCAAGTTGCCGGCGAAACTCAAAAAATGCACCCTTGATCACGGATCGCGAAAGATGGCGGTTGCGCACCATGCCGCGCACGTTTGAGATCTTCAATGCCGATCCACTGATATGTCCTGGCCAGGTGGTAGCCTTGTGCGAAGCGTCGCGGCGAATATTCGATATCCTGGCATGCAATCTGGCGAGCCTGCGTCTCGCTCGCTCCCGGTTGCGGGACTGCCGCTGCTTGCGGGACATCGCACGTGATACTCGCCGTAGGCGCTTGAGCAAGGCTGTGTGTGCTTTCGGGCCGGGGATGGGGTCACCTTTGCTCGCGACCGCCAGCGTCTTCACACCAAGGTCAACACCGACCGTGCCGCTAGGGTAGGTGTTGCGGATCGGCTGCTTCAACCAAGATTGAAGCAAACCCGCAGTGCGGCTGACAGTGACTCGCTTCAACACGCCGTCGAAGCGGACTGCTTCGCGCATGCGGACCCAGCCGACTTTAGGCCGCTTGATCCGGCGGTCGTCGCATCGCAACGTCCCAACCTCGTTGGCGGCGCAAAAGCTGTCGTGCACAGCTTTTGCTTTGAACCTGGGGTAGTTCGCCCGCTTCTCAAAGAACGCCTTAAATGACGCGCCAAGGTCGATAATAGCTTCTTGAGCGGCACATTTCGTAACGTCAAACATCCAAGGGAATTGCTCACGTTTGAGAGAGTTGAGCTTCTTGCGCAACGATACTTCGGACGGCGACGGCAATGAGGGATCAAGCTTGCGAGCTTCGTACTGTGCTTTCCACTCGCTCAATGCCCAGTTATAAGCAAATCTGGCCGTCCCGGCCGCACGAGCAAAATATCTCCGCTGCTTGTTGTTGGGGTCTAAAGCGATGCGGTGAGTGATCAGCATGTAGCCTGCACCGCTTGGGTCACAGCCTCGATAAGCTTGGCGTTCTTAGGCGATCGACTGCCATCAAGGCGGGCGCTAAATACCGTGATAATCTCAAGGACGTCTTTCGCGAGGTCTTGCTCAAACGTGGCATCTTCGCCGCGATTAAGGATAACCCAACGTTGCGTGCTTCGCAAATCGCCAACACCACTTCAGCCCCAAACCGCAGCAGGCGATCCTTGTGGGTGATGACCAGCCGACCGACTTTGCTATCCACGATTTCGTCAAGCAGGCGCTTTTGTCCCTTCTTGCGATAATTCATGCCCGAACCGAGATCGGAAATTACTTCGAATTGCCATCCATTGGTGGCGCAGAACAGTTCAAGCACCTGTTTCTGACGCTCTAGGTCGGCTTTTTGGTCGTTACTGGAGACACGAGCATAAGCGATAGTCCGATGGGGCGCCTCAGCAGCGTGAAACAATTCCGGGCGGAACTTTGCGAGGTCGTATCGCCGATGCCCCCCTGATGTGTGGTCGGGCACAATCCGTCCAGCGGCTTCCCATCGCCGCAACGTGGACACCGAAACACCCGGCGCCTTGGCAGCCGCACCTATGCTCACGAATCTGTTCATATTGGCTAGGCTAGCGCACAATTGGAGAGGAATCAAACGGACTGCTCACCGCCAGGACTTCTCCCCAACCATCATGGCGCTCACGCCGCCATCGACAAAGAGCATGTTGCCGGTGATGAACGGGGATTCGTCCGAGACCAGGAACAGCACGGCACGCGCCATGTCGAGCGGCATGCCGGGCCGCCCGATCAGATTCACCACCGGACGGCTCGGATCGAATTCATCCCTACCAACCGGCGAGCCGATCTTGTTCGGCACCACGCCGTTGACCCGGATCTTATGCGGCGCGAGCTGCACCGCCATCGCCCGCGTCAGATTTGCCACCCCGCCCTTGGCGGCCGAGTACGCCACGGCCCGCGCGCGGCCGAAAAATCCCGACGTGGAGCCGATGTTGACGATATTGCCGCCGGAACCCTGAGCGACCATCTGGCGCGCTACGTGCTGGCTCATCAGGAACGGCCCCGTCAGCGTCACGGCAATCACCGTGTCCCACTGCTCCTTGGTGATGTCGAGAATGTTCTTGTTGTCCGAGATAGCCGCATTGTTGATCAGGATGTCGATGCGCCCCCAGCGGCCGACGACGGCGGCCACCGCACCCACGATATCGGCCTCGGCCGCTACATCGGCGACGAGCGCCGCCGCCGCGCCGCCGGCCTTGATGATCTCGGCAGCGACCTTGTCGCCGCGTCCCTTGTCGAGGTCGAGCACCGCAACCTTGGCGCCCTCGGCCGCCAATGTCTTGGCAATCGCCTCACCGATATTGCGGCCGGCGCCGGTGATAATGGCGACCTGATTGGTAAGCTTCATCGGTGGCTCTCGGGTGGAAAGCTCGCGATGGCGACCGCCGGCGCAAGCCGGCAGGGGAAATCGGCAGCCGACGAAGCCGGCTTTGCCTGTATTGAATCAACGAACACCCATTTTCTCCTTTCGTTTGGAACTGGGGCCAGAGCCGAACTCAACGCAAGACCGGTTTCGCGCCTATCCGAGGTCTACGGCCTCGCCGTTCAGAGCCTGGCCTATCTGCAACGCCGCTGGGGGCCATAGTCCCCAGCTTACCCTGGTAACCCACCGCCTGGCGGTTCGGGCAAAAGCCGTCGCCGGAAGGCGACGGGTGGGTGACTCGGCACTCGTCTTTATGCGGGAGCGGGCGCGCCGCCGATGCCGGGCTTGCCCACCATTGCGGGCGCGTTGTCGGGGATGCCACAAACGCTGCCGGGCAGCACACCAATCACCAGTATAGCGCTTCCACGGTGCGAATCATATCGATATCATCCTTCAGCCTCCTCAGAAGTGCGCTCCTTGAGCTTGGCAAAGGACGCGCGTATCGAACGACGGCCGCCAGCAAGAAGCTGGCGATTCTTCACCCTCGAAGCGGTTCAGGACGGCCGAAAACAGCGGCCGTTCGCTGTGGTCGGCCTTGCCGGTGGGTCAGCACGAGGTCCCACTCGCCGCAAAGACCGGCCTGCGATTATCGCCAGGGGCGCGCAAGTGAAAAAGGTAAAGGCGCAATGATCAGCCAGACCGCGCCGGAAGGCGAGCCGCATTTCGTCCTGACCATGGCAGAGCATACCGAGATGTGCGGCCAGATGGCCCGCGCCTTCGGTAATGAGTGCTTCGAGCCGCCTTCGCCGTTCGACGAAGTCGTCTACATCGTGGCCAATCACGACCGCGGTTGGGACCCCTATGATTCCAATCCCGGCCTCGACCCCGCCACACGGGTGCCCTACATCATGGCGCGGACGCCGACACCCGATGCGGTCAAGACCAACCGCGGCTCGCCGGATTTCAATGAAGCGCATCACCCTTATTGCGGCCTCCTGTCGAGCATGCACAGTTGGGGCCTCTATAACGGCCGCTACGGCTTTTCCAAATTCGTGCCACGCACGCAGACCACGACCTCGATCAGCGTTGCCGACGCTCACCGTCCCCTGATCGACACGATGCTTGCCTACGAGGAGGCGCGCCAAGCCCGCCTCAAAGCACTGCTCGCAACCGACGAGGCAACGCGCGGTTTCCTCGAAGAGCGCCACCTGTTCCAAAATTACAAGCAACTGCAGTTCTTCGACACCATGTCGCTCTATTTCCATCTCCGCCACGCCGGCGAGCGCGGCGCTGAGACCTACGTTCACGTGCCGCGGAATGCTGACACCGACACCGATATTACGCTTAAGAAAATCAACGAAGGAGTCTACAGCCTCGATCCCTTTCCGTTCGCGGGCGATCGGTTGACGATCGCATGCCGAGGCCGTTACGTCATGCCGTTCCGGCCGGATTTTCCAGCCGACCGCGTCGGCGCTGCGTTGCGCCAATTGCCGGCAGACCGACAGACTTATGAGCTCGTGCCTGCGTGAGGTGCCCTTGCGGCTCTCCCGCACATCCTCTTCACTACAGGGATCGGCGCCAGCTGACGGCCAAAGACCTCTACCTGAAGCGAAGAAAAATCACTTTCAGCTTTATCAAAGGTTCGCACTCGTG
>JASHRR010000392.1 GCA_030037185.1 Xanthobacteraceae bacterium
TCCGCGGATCGTACACTCTTGGGCCAGAGCAGCGAGTCAAGCCTGAGGAACCCACTGCGGTAATTCCGCACGGTGGGGTCTGTGAGGGGGGAAGATCGACAGCGCCATGGTGCACCTAAACGGGCACGCAGCTGGAAACGGCGGATACAGACAAGGGAATCCTAACAGTGCTGATCGACTCTTCCTCTACTCGGCGCCACCGGTCGGAGTGGGCGAGGATGGGCCTCGATCTCGGGTCGCATCAGGAAGTGTAAGCCGCCGAATTCTGGCGCGCTGCCAAGACCTTCCGCTGCCGGAGGCAGACCGGCGGCGGGCGCAGAGATCACGGATGAAGACGGGGAAACCTGCTCGTCCTCAATCGACGTGTGACATCAGGCCGGCCGCAAGTCCGTCGAAGGCAGCACGGCAACGCGGCGTCGATCGAAGATTCTCATGCATAGCCAGCCATACACCGAGCTTGAACTGGAATGACCCCGGCAGCACGCGCTCAAGATTAGGGTCACGTCGCGCCAGGGCCGTCTGGCAGATGCCGATTCCGAACCCCGCCCGGATCGCCATCAGCTGCGCAATGTCGCTGTCCGTCCGGAAAGCAAAATGGACCGCCTCCTGGAGTCCCTGGATGCGCTCGCGCATGCTGCGGATCTCCGGCGTTTCCCGATCGAAGCCGATCAGGCTGTGTTTGTGGAGCTCATCGAACCTGCGCGGCCGGCCGGCGCGTTCGAGATAACGGCGATGCGCATGCAGTCCGAGCGTGACGCTGCCTATGCGCTTGATCACCAGCGCCTCGTGCGCTGGCTCGACCATGCGCACCGCAATGTCGGCCTCCCGCCTCAGAAGGTTATCGACGGCATTGGAGAGCACGAGTTCGATCTCGAGCTGGGGATGTCGTTCGCGCAGGCCCGCCAATATCGGCGGCAGGACTTCCGCGCCCACGATCTCGCTCGCGCTGACCCGCACGGTCCCTTTGACGGCCTTACCCTGCCCAGACGCTGCACGCATCATGGCGGCAGTCGTCGCTGCCAGCGACTCGGCATAGGGTTTCAGCTCGAGCGCTCCCTCGGTCGGACTCAGTCCGTGCTGCGAGCGGACGAACAATTCAAGGCCGATGCCTTGTTCGAGCGCCCCGATGTGCCGGGCGATTGTCGGCTGCGTCAGGCTAAGCGCTCGCGCGGCGCCTGACAGCGATCCTTCCCGCAGGACAGCAAGGAAGCTGCGATAGAGGCTCCATTCGGGTTCAAGCCGGTTCATACATTTATGTATAGCGTCGGCAGATATTTATGCAATTTCATTTAGCGGCTGCCAGCGCCATGTTCGCCTCATTCGATCTCACCGAATGGAGACGCACATGACGATCAGTCGGACAGCACTTGTTCTTGGCGCGACGGGCGGAATTGGCAGCGAGGTGGCAAAGTTCTTGTTGGAGCGCGGGTGGAACGTGCGCGCGCTGCATCGACATCCCGACACTCTGCCGGCGGAACGCAAGATGCCGGGGCTGCAGTGGCTCCGGGGGGATGCGATGTCCGCGACTGATGTCACCCGTGCTGCCTCCGGCGTGTCCGTCATCGTCCACGCGGTCAATCCGCCCGGATATCGCAACTGGGGTAGGTTGGTACTGCCCATGCTGGACAACACGATCGCAGCCGCGCAGGCCAATGGCGCGCGGATCGTCTTGCCCGGTACCGTCTACAACTTCGGGCCGGATGCGCTTGCCAACCTGCACGAGGACTCGCCGCAAAACCCGGTCACCGCCAAAGGTAAAATTCGCGCTGAGATGGAGAGACGTCTTCGCGCTGCGGTAGCGGCAGGATGCAACGTCCTGATTGTTCGCGCCGGTGATTTCTTCGGGCCGAGCGTCGCCAATAACTGGTTCTCGCAAGCACTCGTGCGGCCGGGCAGGCCGGTGTCGACAATCACCTATCCGGGCGCGCCGGGCATTGGTCATCAGTGGTCGTATCTACCCGACGTGGCGGAGACGATCGGCCGCCTTCTGGAAAGATCCGCTGACCTCGAGAGCTTCGCGGTGTTTCACATGGAGGGTTATTGGGATGCGGACGGCACGCAGATGATCGATGCGATCCGCAGGAACGCCGCCAATCCGAGAATTAGGATTGCAAGGATGCCCTGGAGGTTGATGCGGCTGTTATCACCGTTTGTGCCTTTGTTTCGGGAGCTCGCCGAAATGCGCTACCTCTGGAATACGCCGGTTCGGATGGACGGGACACGCTTGATGTCCGTGCTTGGCGCCGAGCCGCATACGCCGCTGGACGCGGCCGTGCGGACCACTTTGTTCGGCCTTGGTTGCCTGCCTCGCGGGCAATGACCGCTCCCATATCATTCCTGCCGATCAGAGATGCATCAATTAGATGTGGAGCACGCGGCGAGCGATAACGCCCGAGAAAGCTGTGTTGGTCGAGCTTTTGATGTCGTTCGGAGAGGCATCGGGGTGCAAAGACCAGCCGTATAGGATCGGGAGCTTAGCGTGGCTTGCGACGTTTGATCATCTTCCGCACAGAGCCCTGCAGTTGCTCCAGACGCGCCCGTACAATGCTCTCGGATGCCCGGTAGCATTGCTGCTCGTAGTCCAGCTTCTGGCGCGTCTCTTCGGCAGTGATCGGATCGCTGACTGGGCCTCGAAATGCGCAGTCAGGCTCCGGTTGGCGTCGAAGCAGTGCCGGGGCCGGCAATGGTATCGCTGCCTTTGAGACGGTCTGCATCTGGCGCGCGGCGTTCCTCGAGCTCTTCGCAGCGAACGTTGATGCACAGCCGCCGATTGAGACGGTGGAAATGGCCAGCACCGCAGCCGCCAGATGCACCTGTCCCGACCACAACGAGCGCCTCGCGACAAATCCCTGATCGCAATCCATCCTAGCCCCCCCTCACGATGCTGCTCAGGCAGCTTGCCGGTTATGTTTGCCAACGTTTCCACGTCAATGTGACGAGGGTGAGAGGTCGAGGCGGTCACTTGATGGCAGGCTAGACCAGGGCTGCGCCGTCTGCGAACAGCCGCACCCTCACCAGTCGATCAGCCATTGCACGCCGCCCCAGAAACACTGCGGACCATTCGCGGTCGTTATCTTTAAACAGCCTCCGCATCAGTCGTTTTGGCAACGTCTGCTGCAGCCCCGCGGCTCACGATCACAAAACCGCCAGCGCAATGAATTTGAATAGCAAAGGGAAGAATCCATCACATCGACGGGCGCTGATGATGGCGCAAAAAGGGAGCCAACGGAAATAGATTGAGATTCCTCGCCAGTTTGGGAGATTGATGTGACGATATCGCAAAAGCGCCGCGGCGCAACAATGAACGACCGGCTTAGACCTGTGAACATCCCCTTCCAGCGCTTGTCGAACCGCATCAAAGGACGCGGAACGGCGACTTCATCCATCGTCCTCGTGAAGCAGAACCAGAAACCCCGACCCCACAGCCCCGCGCTTAGTGGTGGTTAGTGCTGTGGATGCGGACGTAGTGGAACGGGTGCGACCTTCCTGGCGCCTTTACGAAGCAACACCCCGACCACGAAAACCTTCTCTTCTCCGCCGGCAGGTGTCAGCTTCAGCAGTCTACCCTCGGTGTTTTGTCTACGAGGCTAGTCGCATACGCTTTCCAAGTCCCTCACCATCGTCCTAGGGCGTGGATCAGCCTGCAGGCAGCGATCAGTAAATGCCCGTCCCGCAGCGAGAAAATGCGTGCCTTAAGATCCTCAAGCGGCACGAAGGCATAAGGCAGGTCGGCCGCGCCGCCCTCGATTGCGACCACGAAGGGATGGACACGCTCCGGCGTTATGCCCGCGCTGGCGAAATAGGCGGCGCCGAGTGGTGTGATGCGATGGCTGCCCAGCTGCGACGCCAGGAATTCTTTCGCCCCGGCCAACGTCGTGATGTAACGCTCCAGGCGCCAAGCGGGGGCTGTCAGGATCGTGGCATTACCTTCGTGGATCTGCGGCACGGGCAATGAGCGGATTTCGAGCCCGACCAGCACACCTGCTTGGCTGAACAGCAGCGGCAGCGCCACGGCCGTGTTGGTGCTCTGTTCGCGCGGCACGACGAACTCCAGATCGAGCTCGGCCAATGTGCGCGGCAGCCCTTCCTCGTCGGTCTGATCGGCGAAGGTCGAGCGGATGAGGCGCAGGTAGCCCGCCGTAACATCGCTGCGGGTAAATGGGGCTGTCGGTAGGTTGCCGAGCAGCGACTCCAGTGTTTTCAGCGCTTCGGGCGGCTCTGCCGCGCCGACACTTTCGATTTCGCCGCCGATGAACGGATCGGGCGTTGTGCCGAGGCGATCCATCAACGCATAGAGATTCACCTCCAGGCGGGCTTCGGGCAGCACCCCGACATGGGCGGCGCGCAACAGGTCCTGTGCGTCGAATTCTCGGACCTGCCCCGCGGTGCTGAGACCGGAAATGGCCGTCGAGAGCGGTGTCGCATGCAAGGGGGCAGCAAGCTCGACGAAAAACGAATGCACGACCTCGTCGATGCCGCCAGGGGAGGGATAGTATGTCAGTGCCTCCTCGATCTTCGTGACCTTGGCGTCGATTCCGACACGCTCGGTCATCGCCGCAGCGATTTCCTTGAGCGAGGCGTCCGAGGCAACCATTCCGGTGACAGGTTCAATCAGGTAGCCGCCCCAGCGGCTGCCGTCGATCATGACGGGGCCGCGCGGCACGGCGCAGGTGATCGGCCGGGGATAACCGTGACGCGCGAGCACGCGTAGCCGTCCCTCACACATTCGCCATGGAAGAAGATCGCAGACGGGCTGTGGCCGGCGCACAAGGTCGAACGTCTCGTCGACAGACTTCCAGGTTTCCAGCGCCAGGAACGATGGTAACGTCGGTGCGATGCGGCGCTCGACCAGCCTCAGGCTGGCGCCTGCCGGCACGCGCTCCGTCACCGCCACAAAATTCGTGGGCGGCCAGTCGAGCCGTTTGCCGGCTTCATCGTACAGCCGGACCTTGCGTTCGAAGCGATTCTTGACGATCCAAGGATTCCAATAGGGTTCGGCACAAATGAGTCGTCCGCCTGGCACCGCGAGCTCGGAGGCGAATTCGTCAGCGGTGAAATAGGCATATTCCTCGAGCAGCTCGACGTCCCAATGGGCCCGGTAGTCCTTGCGCAGCACGAATTCGGCAGCCCATTTGTGCGTCAGCCGGAACAGCCGCGTGCCTGGCCGGCGCGGGTCGAGCTCCTCGAGGAAGAAGCCGGGCCCGCAGCGCTTGTCGAGCGGCCGTGCGGTGCGGGAAAAGCGCACCAGGAGATCGGCATCGCTGAGCTCCACGGGTGTGTCGCCACGGCTGGGCTCCAGCGCAAGCTCGAGGAGAACGTGCTCATTTCTGGCGGGGATGACGAAATCCCGCAGGACGAACACGCCGCCGTCCCGCAGGCATTTCATATGGCTGGCCAGGGCGCGGCGAACCGCATCGCGGCTGTAGCCACTGAAAGTGTAGACATGATGCAGGGTTGACGAGCTCAGGATTCCGTCGACCGGATCTTCGGCAAAAATCGCTTCGCTGGCGTCGCCGACGATGAATTCAAGATTGGCGAGCCGGTACTTCTCCGAGGCGATCCGGACGGATTGCGGATTAATGTCGACCCCGATGACTTTCACATGTGGATTGAGAGAAAATAGGCCAGATAGGATTCCCGTCCGTTGCTGACCTTTTCCACAAGCCCACACTAAGCACTGTGGCGCAAGCAGAAACCAACAGACACCCTTTCTTTCCGTTGCCGACCGGTTTACTAAGATTGGCTTACCGGGTGATTACCCGAGGGGTCGATCCGTGAAACACAAGCTTACGCCTGCCTTCGTTGCTAACCCGCCAGTGCCATCCAAGGACCGAGCCTTCTACTGGGAGGGCAACTTTGGGCTCATGGTCACAGCCAAGGGGCACAAGTCGTATGTGGTGCAATACCGGGCCGGCCGGCAAACCAGGAGAATGTCTTTAAAGGCTGGCCTGAGCCTCCAGGAGGCCCGCAGAGAGGCGAAGGCAATCCTCGGTGCTGCCGCTAAAGGTGGCGATCCGCTGGGCGAGAAGCGCAAGGCTGCTGGCGCTACGCTCAAGGCGGTTTGCGAAGACTATTTCACACGAGAACTCGGGAAGCTGCGCTCCGGTAAGGCACGCAGGGACTTGCTTGAGAAGCTAGTGCTGCCAGCTATGGGCGGACGCCAGATCGCCAGCATCAAGCGATCCGAAATCGTGACTTTGCTGAACAAAATTGAGTCCAAGAACGGGGCGCATCAAGCGCAGGCCGTGTTGGCATTCCTGTCTAAACTCTTCAACTGGCATGCATTGGGAGACGACGACTTTCTGACACCTATCCAGCGAGGTATGGCCCGCACTAAGGCGAAAGAATATTCCCGCGACCGTATCCTGTCCGACGATGAGATCAGGGCCGTTTGGATAGCTGCAGAGGCGTTTCCAGGACCCTACGGCTATTTGCTGCGGTTCCTGTTGCTGACCGCTACACGGCGCGGAGAGGCGGCCAGAATGGTCCGTAAGGAGTTGGTCGGCGGCGATTGGATCATCCCTGCGGGCAGGATGAAGGCCAAACAGGAGCACGTCATTCCGCTATCCGCGGCGGCCAGAGCAATCATTGATGCCATGCCTAAATTGGGTGATTTCATCTTCACGTTTGATGGCCGTCACGCCATCAGAAATTTCTCGGCGGACAAGCGGAAATTCGACGCGGTTTGTAGCGTTGCTAACTGGCGGGTTCACGATTTGCGGAGAACCGCACGTTCGCTGATGAGCAGGGCGAAGGTGGATACGGATACGGCGGAGCGGTGCTTGGCTCACACCAAAAAAGGTGTGCGAGCCGTATACGATCGCTACGAATACCACGATGAGAAGAAGCAGGCCTTCGAATCACTTGCCGCATCGGTTGAACGAATAGTACGAGGCTAACGTTGCGCAGCCAGAGAGAGAGTCGGCGCACTGTTACGCAACTTTGACGTATCATTTTATGCGCCGCTGCATAATTATCAGCATGCAACAAAGTGTGATGAGTTGGCTCTGATTAATTCTATCCGGTTCTTGTTGCCTTTTGCTTGAACGCCTCTCTATTGGAAATCCGTTCTTATCAAACGTCTGGAGCGGATAGATGAGTGATGAAAAACCGATTGTTGGTTACGGGCCTCTTGCTGCGTTTTTGACCGACCAAGGCTTTCCAATTGGCAGAAGTACGCTTTCGAAATATTGCTCCCCGGCCATCAATAAAGGTCCGCCTAGCGATGGTGTTTGGGGACAAAAGCCACTTTTTCGTCCCAGCCAGGTTTTGAAATGGGCGCAGGATCGCATATCGACGGCGCCTCGCGTTGCCCGTAAGCCTGCCGCCTCGGCGGAGGCGTGATGTCCGAGTCAAGCGACGACGGCGCCACGGTCAATCCCACATCCAAGCGAAGGAAGGCGAAGGCCTCGGCCTACACCAGGCCTGACGGGGCCGAGATGGTGATGCTCGAGGAGCATGTCGCCATAAATCGGACCGTCGCCAAAGCTCTCGGCTTGATCTCCGCCGACAAGGCAGAACATCCGCCGGCCACCCCGGAGCCCTCCTAATGGCCGACTTCTCCCGCGTTTCCCATAGGATATAAACACATGCTTATGTCTAATACCAAAGAGACTGGTAAGCCTACTATAGCCCGATGCGATGACGTTGTGATCCGGTGCTCGGGACGTTTGTCATGCAATTGCGGGGAACCTCTCAAGGCCTCAGACTTCGACATCGTGGAGATTGACCATGATGAGGAAATGGTCCGCGTTCGGGCTGTATGTGGCGTGTGTGGTCAAGACCTATTCGAGGTGGAATCATGCTGATCGTTGCCTCGGCAAAAGACCTCGCCAAAGCCGCTGCTACGGCCGCAGAGATGGCTCTGCATAACTCCCCATACGCGATCCTTAATAATCTGCTGCTAACGGCCCGGGATGGCGAGGTATCCTTTTCCGGCTCCAATCTCGAAGGCCATATGACTGTGACGTGCCGAGCTGAGGAGACGAAACCAGGCAGCATTGCGGTTGATGCTCGTATCGCCAAACTGCTCGCCAGTTTCACGGACGGTGCATTAGCCAAAATAGTGCATGCTGATGGCATCACGACGCTGTCGTGCGGGCGGGCTAGGTATCGCATTGAAACGCTTCCCGCCGAAGATTTCCCATCGGCTTTCGACACCAATAGCGTGGCGGAACTCACTCTGAGTGACACCGAACGTCGCCGTTCGTTCGGTGTACCGGCTCCCGCCGTGTCTGATGAAAAAATGAGGTTTTACCTCCTTGGTATCAATTTAAAAGTGGATACCGGGCAACTGGTGGCGTGCGCAACTGATGGGCATATTTTGATAAAAACGTCCGTGACTCCGGGTTGCGAATTGCCGGACTCTCTGACCTGTGCCCCAGAAAGCTATAATAAGTTGAAGGCTGATATATCAGAGTTGGAAGCAAGTATCTCGGAATTGGAGTCAGACATACCTGACTCGGAAGGTGATTCTGGGATTGGCATCGCTAACCTGAAGTGGAAGTTGGCTGATGCTCGGAAGACCCAGTCGCAGGCTTTGTCTGGTGTGATTGTGCCTAAGGATGCATGTGCGTCCATTGCCAAAATGGACGGCTGCATCATTAGACTTGCGTCTAATTGTATCGAGGCTGCCACCGCGAGCCAACGGCTTGTCCATAAGCTAATCGAAGGCACGTTCCCTGATTACAAACGGGTTATCCCGCCGCCAACTGGCAATACTTGTAAGGTAGACCGCAAGGAATTGCTTGACGCGATTAATCGTATGTCGAACGTGGTCTCCAGCGAGAAAAATATCACGCCAGCAGTAGTGTTCGACTGGGAAGATGACCAACTGTCGTTGTCACTCGGTAGGCAACTTGATGCCGGGTCTGATGTGTTATCCGCCGTCACTTCCGGTAGAGCGCGAACTGCGTTTTCAATTCGGCTGATCGGGCGACTCCTTGGGGCGATTTCATCGGAAATGGTTGAGTTTGATTCGGGTTCGTACGGCGCTCCAGTGCTTGTGAGTTCACCTGGGGATGACGGTTTAGTTGCCATTGTGATGCCTATACGAATTGATGAGATCATGCCACGTAAGGATGATCCAGAGCCAGCCGACGCTGCCGCCTAACCCGCGGCCTGCCGCACAACCGCGCTCCGGCGGAACCGGGGCAATGGAGACTGAAGACCATGATTCCTTCGCCACTAGACGCTATGAATGCGACCCTTTCCAATTCGCCAGAAGACCCATACGCAAAAGGGGCTCCCGATGCCAAACCGGCGATCATTGATCGTCTGAAGAATCGGTTCCCCGATTTTGAGTGGCACGCCTACTCGTCC
>JASHRR010000393.1 GCA_030037185.1 Xanthobacteraceae bacterium
CACCAGGACGAGCGGTGTCAGTATTCGTCGCTAAGCCGATCCACCATGGTTTTCGATTTACACCCCCACGGCATCCAAAACGAAAAGGGGCAATACCAAGGCGATCGCTGGGTGGTCTTCCGTATCGGTCAAACGATAATCATGCTGTACCGCATGAGCCACAACAAGAAATCCCCGCACCGGCACTACGGACCACGACTCACCGACGGCGTGGCGCAGCATGCCGATGGTAGACACCCGGCCTTCGGACCGTGACGGAAAGCTGGGGCCACGCGTAGCCGGACTTTATCAGCCACACGCGCGCGAAAGAAGTAGCATTCGCCTACATGAGACACGCTGAGCCTCACGGCTTCACCCCGACGGGAATTTCGATTTTGCAGCATGCGCCATCGGATGGGAATGTCAGGTCGACGTTACCACCCAGTTCATGTGGGATGAGATCGCGGATAAGGCTTACGCCATAGCCGGATGGGACCGGAGCTGTGATTGCTGGGCCGCCAAGCTCCTGCCACGTGATCGTCAGAATCGCCGCCGCAACGGCGCCGGTGCGCTCCCAGCTCACGGATACTCTGCCGCTCGGATCCGACAGGGCACCGTGCTTGGCGGCATTCGTGACCAACTCGTGAAAGACCAAGGCGACTGCCTGGGTCTGCGTAGAGGTGACCATGACGTCGGGCCCCTTAATCGTAGCATTTGCGTCGGTCGTGTAAGGCGCAAGCTGATGACGGATGAGGTTGGTAAGGCTCACAGCGGACCAGCGGCTTTGGCTCAGGAGCGCGTGCGCGCTCGCCATCGATTGAATGCGGCCTTCGAGCGCTTTGACGAACTCGTCCGTAGTCCCGCCGCGTCCGCGCGTATGCATGACGAGAGCCCCAACGCGCGCGAGCAAGTTTTTAACGCGGTGGTCGAGCTCGGCGATCAGAAGCCGCTGGCGCGCCGCGGCCTGACGTCGCTCCGCGAACAACGCTGCAAGAATGTATGCGTACAGCGCGACGCCGAGGATGGCCGCTTGGACGCCAACAATGCGGTCGCCGATCGGCAGGGCGGGATCCCCGAAATGAACAATGCCGAAGGTTGTTGTCCAAACAATCGTGAGTGAAACAATGAACGCGGCCGCGGCGGCAAACACCGGCTGGCAACGGGCCGCAAGCCAAAGGATCGGAAACAGAAGCGACACAGGCGCCACCATCTCCCAAGGCTTCTCTGGCGCCGAAACGATGATGACGGCCATCACCGCTGCCAACGCCACGAGCGCAACGACGCCTTCGATGATCTCGTGGCGCGGCGGCGGTGTCCGCAGCGCGACGCCCAGGCCGATCACCAGCGGCGCAACAGTGACGATTCCGACGGAGCCGGATACAAACCAATGATGCCAAGTGGCCCAAATCGGCGCTGCCGGGCTGAGGAGTAACCTGTAAGCCACCGTCGCGCCAACTGCGGAGGCGGCATTTGCAACAACTGCGGCCGCCAGCAGACCCATCACGTTGCGCAGACTGTCGAGGCTGAAAACAGAGCCGAAATAGCGTTCAATCAGCCACGCAGCCAATATAGTTTCCCCGACGTTGCATAATGCGAAAACAGTCGAAATCCAGATGCTTCGATGGCCCATCAGAGTGGCAATTATCATCGCAGCCACCATGGCGCCGGCGACCGGCAATCGCGCACTACGGCCGAGCACAATTACGACGCCGGACGACACTCCCCCGGCAATCCAGAACATTGCAAGGCCATCAGATCTCGCGGTAAGCGCAAAGCTCAGCTGCGCAGCAAGGAAATATACGATGCCAACCGCAATGGCGAGCCCAATCGCACCAATCCAACGAACCCTTGGATCAATGCGGATTCCCGCGCGAACCTCCCGGGTCAGAGTTTGCAGCATATAGCCCCCCGCGCGTAGCTAAATCCAGCGAACCATATACATCATAATATGATTGATCACAGCCCGTAAATCCAGGGACGTGTGCCCGGATAGGGATCGTGCACGCTCATCGACGAGATTCGAAAAGCGCGCAGACATCGATGTGCAGCAGGAACGCATCGAACTTGGCGTCCATCAACGCCGTGTGGCACATTAAGGGTCTCTTTTGTCTTGGCGGATTAAAGAGACAGTCTACCCTCCCTCGGGGATCGGCCAATCACGATTGCCGAGGGAGACTCCCGCAATTCCCTCATCCAATCCGATTGAATATTGTCAACTCGCCCTTCAGAACAGGGCGCAGGGACATCATCGGCCCCTCCTTCATTGGCTGGCTTCCAACAGGCGCTTACCCGACCAATGCCAAGCGTCTTTGCTATCTCAGCGGCCCCTATGGCCTTAACCTTCATCGCGCGCACCTTGGCCACATCGATCGACGCGCCTCTTGTACACGCCTTCCACCTTTGCTCTCGCAATGCCCTCAAGCTGATGTTCGCGACGTAGGTTTCTCGGACTTCTGCGAACATACCAAGCATATCGAGGAAACATTTGCCCGCTGCGGTGCTCGTATCGATCGGTTGTTCGGTGGCCTTGAGGGATGCGCCGCGCGCCTTCACCGTGCGCACGATGTCTTGCAAGTCGCCGATGCTGCGGGCAAGACGATCAATCCGCGTCACCATCAGCACGTCACCCTTGCGCAGGAAGTCGAGCACGGTTCGCAATTCCTCCCGCCCAGCCGGCGGGCAGGCCGCAAGCCGTGTCGGAAAGCGCCGCCTGCTGTCGCGGGCGGGCGCGCCTCGGCATCCTGCTCGATCGCGGGTCGGGCGCACCTTCGAAGCAGGCCGAGACGCCGTCTCCAGGGCGCCTATAGCTTTTCAGGCCGATTCGACCGGGTGAAAAGCGCCTCCACGGCCGCGAGCTGGGCCCGTGCATCCGCATCACCCTCTTCGGCGTTGGCTTGGACATTAGTGCCCAAATGCGCCTCTCGTCCGAGATGCCCGACTCAGGCTGGGCAGCTTCGAGTTCGGCGTCCTTGCACGAACCAGTTCGAGCAGCATGACCATAAGCGATTGCAACCTCAGATCCTCAAAACCGTAGTCGACGACCGGCCTGCGTGGGTACAGAGCAGATATACAGATATATAACTAAGACCTTGATATTGTTTAGTTGCTGGCCGATGAGGTTTCTGGCGTGAGGTCGATCAGCCGTCTCCTCGCCGGCAAGCTTGGCCTCAAGCTGGCGCAGCTCGGGGAGCGCTAAATCGCCGCTGCACCGCGATGCTGGCGGGATTGCGCCAGACGCGGCACAGGCCAGACAGGTAGGCGCCGCCCGACCTTCTTCGACACGATGCCCTCGGCCCAAGCCGGCACGCATGCGCAAAAACGGTCGGCCCATCCTCGGCGATGTGTTCGTTCCGCAGGATGCCGGCCTTGGGATCGCGCAGCAGTCGCGCCAGCGCCGCTTTGCGGTGAAGGAGCGGAAGATTGCGCAGATCATCGCCATCATGCTCGATAAGGTCGAAGCGTAGAGGATCGCGGTTCGAGCGGCCTCACAACGGGACAACTCTTCGAACCATGACAAGCCGTCAGGCCCGAGTAGAATCGCCTCGCTTTCAATCGTGAAACTCTTGGCCTTGATCAGCTCGGCGGCAGCCGGGATCGCCGCCAGTCGCGCGGTCCAGTCATATGCATGCGGCTGTAAAGCCGCACTGTGGGGGCCGTCGCGGCGCACGATAATTCGCTAGCCGTCAGACGGGCTTGGGCCGGGGACACCGCTCGGCTTCGGGCTGTCGATGTTTTCGGCCGATCCTGGCCTTAACCGATGACGTTGACGGCTTTTTGCCCGGCGTGCCGCTAGGTTGCTTGGGAATCGGGGTGAAATCCATCATGACCACGTCGAGGATCCCTTCCGGGCGGCAGCAATCGTGCTATCCTGCGGTTGTCTGATCCGAAAGTGGGCACTTTTCGGAACCATGCGCCGCGGCGGGATCAACTCCAATCCATCCGCAGCTGCTTACGGGACGACCATATCTCTCTCTCGGGAATGGCCGCGGCCTCCCGATGAAGGCCAATCGGGAGGATAACTATGCTAGATCGAATCGCTTTTGTCGCCTTTTCGCTCGCGCTCGGTGCCACCGTTACAGCTGCGCAGGCGTGGGATGATACGAAGTACCCCGACCTGAAGGGCCAATGGGTCAGAGGATACCAGGGCGGTTCCCGGTTTGACCCTTCGAAGGGGATAGGCCCGCGCCAGGAAGCGCCGCTCACGCCGGAATATCAGGCCATCTATAAGGTCCAGCTTGAGGAGCAAGCCAAGGGCAAACAGGGCATCGATCCGACCATTCGCTGCATTTCGCCCGGCATGCCGCGCGTGATGCACGCATATTCCCCGATGCAAATCGTCGTGACGCCAGAGATGACCCATATCCTGATCGAACACATCCATGACAATCGCCGCATCTATACGGACGGACGCGATTGGCCCGCGGACATGTATGACGATCCGCAGTTCGCCGGTTATTCCATAGGCAAATGGGTCGATGACGACGGCGACGGCCGCTATGACACACTCCTCGTCGAAACCCGCGGTCTGAAAAACCCCCGCACCTACGACGCCACCGGGATTCCGTTTCACGAAGATGGTCGAACAATCATCAAGGAAAAGATTTATCTCGACAAGAAGGACCCGAACACGTTGTACGACGAAATGACGGTATTCGACAATGCGTTGACGCGTCCCTGGACGGCGCTCAAGTACTACCATCGCGTTGCCAGCAAACGACCGATCTGGTGGCGCGAGGACATTTGTGCTGAAAACAACGTCCACGTCATGATCGAAAACGAGGACTTTTTCTTGAGTGCGGACGGCCACCTGATGCCGGCGCGAAAGGATCAGGCGCCACCGGACCTGCGCTATTTCAAGCAAACGACAAAGTAGCCGCGGCAGGTCGATCAGACTGAGCACCATGTTGATGGTTCGGTCTGGTTTGGTGGCGAGTCGCCACAAAATAGAAATCTCTGCGCCGCGGCAGCGAGCCATAGGTGAATTGTTGCTGGCGATTGTGGGTCGCCTGCAGAACGTCGTCACGCCGCAGGTCGTCAAACAACCGCCGCACCTCGCGCCCGGGCACCTTCAATTCCGCCACAAAGGCCTGGGCGATGGACTGTTGATACCGTTGTCACCGTCCTGCGCAAGTTCACCGTCTTTCGCGGAATAGGCTATCAGCATTCCAGGCGCCGATTCGGGTGGCGGGGCCAGTCCTCGATCAGTGCGTGCGCAGGACGCCATGGTACGCTTCACGCGCTCCTTGAACGGATTGATACGGATACAAAAAAGAAAGAGCTGGTGGGCAACTTTCGCAATGCCGGCAGTGACTGGCGGCCGATGGGCAATCCGTTGCGCGTGAACATACACGACTTTCCCGACGAAGAACTCGGCAAGGTGGCCCCTTATGGTGTGTACGACATCGCGGCAAACACAGGATGGGTCAGCCTCGGCATCACGCACGATACGGCGACGTTCGCAGTGGCAAGTATCCGCACTTGGCTCAAGAAGGTCGGCCGCGCCCGCTACCCGAAAGCACGGCAAATTACAATCACGGCAGACTGCGGCGGCTCGAACGGTTCACGTGTGAGACTCTGGAAGGTTGAGCTTCAAAAACTCGCCGACGAAACCGGTCTCACCATCAAGGTCCGACATTACCCGCCGGGAACTTCGAAATGGAACAAGATCGAGCATCGCATGTTCTGCTACATCACGCAGAACTGGCGCGGTCGGCCGCTCACGGACCATGCTACGATCATCGACCTGATCGCCTCGACGACGACCACGACCGGCCTCAAAGTGAAGGCCGTGCTCGACACCACCACCTATGAGAAAGGCATCAAGATCACTGATGCCGAGATGAAACGCCTCAACATCCAGGGCGAAGCGTTCCATCCGGAATGGAACTACAGCGTCAAACCGAGATCGAAATCGTAGCACTTACCGTTGAGCTTGTCCTTACGGACGACCAAACCGCATTGCGTCGGCCCTGTTAGCGCGACGACAATCCCGAAAAAAGTGCAATCGACTGCCCGCGTTTATTGGCGCTCGAGTTGGATCGTGTAGTCGTACCACTCGATAATCTTTCCCTCTTTCAGGAAGAACACACCCACGCCATGCCATGACTTTAGCGGGCCGCCGTCGAAATGATCGATCCTCTCGTTGAAGACCATCGGACCCTTAGCGAATGTCTCACGCACTTCAAACTGTTGCACCCAATCGAGAAATCCCATGATCCATTGTCGGACTGCTTCTCTGCCCTTGATCGGCTCCTGGGCTTCGGAGACACGGTAAGCCGCATTATCGGCGAAGAACGACATCACCCTCTCCAGATCATGGCTCGGCCACGCGGCACAGAAATCGTTAACGACCCGAACGTTGGCCTTCTCAACGTCAGTCCACTCAGAGGCATAAGCGCGGGTGGAAATGGCCAGAGCGGCCGTGATTCCCGCCGCTCCCGTCAATGCCGTTCGCCGACTAAGGGGAGTGGCCGTTGGCCCGCCGTTAGATGCTGCGATACTTGTCGTTTTCATGGTTCATCACCCTTTCGGTTCCCGAATACCCCGGATATCTTCGGCGCAAACCTGTTTCACTGATACCGCGCCACACGTCGTGGGCCACGGGGTCGTAAACCCCTGGATGGATGCCGCGAGCCGTGCCAAACCACTCCTCAAGAGAATGAACGTGGTTCGCGATCACTTGGAGGTCCTGCCGGCAACACCAAACGCTTCTTTATCGCTCCCCTCTAGGCAAAACGCCCTGCTTCATCGAACGCCAGCCTCGGGTTGCGTGGGAAGAGGTTTTCATCCGATCCGTATCCGATAGAGCATATGAAGTTGGATTTAATCCGTGTATTGGCGAAGAATTCGGAATCCACCCCTTCGTTGCTGAAGCCGGACATCGGGCCGCAGTCCAGTCCGAGTGCGCGCGCCGCCATAATCAGATAGGCGCCCTGAAGGCTGCTGTTTCGAAAAGCAGTGGTTTGCGCAACCAGAGGATCGGAAAAAAAAGCCTGCATGTCCTTGCCGCGCGCGGGAAATAGCTTCGGCATCTGTTCGGCGAAGTCCAGATCATAGCCGACGATAACGGTGACGGGCGCAGCCAAAATTTTTGGCGCATTCGTGGGCGCCGCAAAGGCTGCAAGCCTGCGTTTGCCCTCCGGGCTCCTGACCCAGACAAAACGCGCCGGGCAGGAATTTGCCGAGGTGGGCCCGAATTTCATCAGATCATACAGCTCACGAAGCTGCAGTTCGGTCACCGGCCGCTCGGTCCACCCATTACGCGTGCGGGCTGCACGGAACAATCGATCGATGACCTGATCGTCGAGTTTGTCGGTCATGCTTTTCTCCCGGTGAAACTCTTCTGCAGGCGATTTAGGCAGATTTTCTGACGGCATTCGCGTTTATGTCCGGGTTGTTGGCCACGTAGACCGTCACATTGCGAGTACTCTCGCGCCAACAGCCGTGGAAACACTCAATCGCGCTGAGAAATACGAACCGGAAGACACGCCAAAAAGACCGCAAAAACCGAACATGGCGTTCCGCAGGTGGAACGATGACACGCTATCGTCCTCGCTCGACAGTCTGCGGCCGCCATCTTAAAGGTCGTCAGCCGAATTGGGGCGCGCTTGGCCGCGTGGGCGGTCAACCGAACGTCACGGGGCTCGGTGTTGACCGACGGAGGGCGGCCCCACCCGAAATGGGCAGGAATGCTGGTAAATTTTCTCGTGAAGCGGACGGCGTGATGCAGCCTGAACTCAGGCCGCTACGTCGCCTTTGTGGAAATGCCCTTTAGACTTCCCGAACGGGTCGGCTCAACCTTGTTTGCGCTTGGGCCTTGATCAGATTGAAATTTGAAGTGTTCGACCAGATAATCAATCAAAACCCGTACCGCCGGTACAATTCCCCGCTTGGCAGCGAATACGAGATGGATGGTGATTGCCTCAGACTGCCAGGCGGGCAGGATCCGGATCAAACGCTTCGTACGAAGGTCCTGCGCAACCACGTCAGACGGTAATAGGGCTACTCCCAAACCGGCCGCGGCGCTTTTGAGCAATAGGTTGAAATCGCTTGAGCTCAATACTGGGTCGAACGAAACCGTCTTTGTTGCGCCGCCCGGACCAACGAGGGTCCATGTCGGTTGCCTCACATCCTCCAGGAAGCTGAGGAAAGGCAACTCGGAGATCGTGTCGGCACTCGCTGAGATTTGATGGGCCATAGCAAATGCAGAGCTTGCTACGAATACCAGCTCGTTCTTGAAAAGTATTCGCATCGTGGTGGCCTCGTCGGCCAAGCGCAGACGCGCGCGAATAGCGATATCGATGTTGTCGTCAACGAGATCAATTGCGCGATTTGTGGCCAAGACCTGCAAGCGTATCTTTGGATAACGAGCCAAAAAGCCTGGCAGTATTTCGGCCAAGACGAACTGGGATAGTCCCGTTGGACAGCTCATTCGGACGAGGCCGATCGGTTGCGCGCGTCGTACTGCGACATCGCGCTCGGCCGCATCGAGATCAGAAAGGATCGCACGGCATTGATCGTAGAACGCAGTGCCAACTTCGGTGCAACGCACGCTGCGAGTCGAGCGCTCGAGCAGGCGCACGCCCAGGCGCGCTTCAAGATTGGCAATGTGTCGGCTGACGCTCGACTTCGGGACATTCAATGCTCGCGCGGCTGCCGAGAACCCCTGGTGCTCGACCACCGCTGCGAAATATTGAATGTCGTTCAAATCGTGCATGGCGTCCGGCGCGATCTAATAGTCGAGAGGGTACGATAGCACGAATGGTCAATGTTCCACCTGCGGAACGCCAGGTTGCCTTTCGCGGGCTTTTTGGCGTGTCTTCCAGTTCTTATTTCTGGCGCGAGGACGGCGTATCTTGTCGTCGTATGGGGGTCGTAAAGGATGTCAAGCCCCGCAGCTTCGAATGGTCCAGCCTTTGCCTTCAAATCGGTGGATCGAGACCATGGTGCAGTCATGGCCGCCTCGTCGCGTGGCCATGACCATAGCCGCGGCGGCGATCCTGGCGGGCGCAGCCGGATACTATTGGCATCGGCGTGGCGGAGGGGCGAAGCGGGCGCCGGGGGCACGGCCGATCCCGGTCAGCGTCGCCGCCGCCGTGCGGCAGGATGTGGCGATCTATGCGGGCGGCCTCGGCACCGTACAGGCACTCAACACCGTGCCGATCCACTCCCAGGTTGACGGCCAGCTCATCGAGATCGCCTTTACCGAGGGCCAGCACGTGAAAAAGGGCGACGTACTCGCCAGGATCGATCCACGCCTGTTCCAGGCCGCATTGGACCCGGCGGTGACGCTGTCGTTCAACCTGCCGCGAGGCGTGGCGCTCGGCGAAGCGTAATCAAACTCGAGGCCTGGTCGCGGTTGATGGTGACGAGGAGCATTGTTGAGAAGGTCGGTTGAGGGGTCAGCGAGCTGGGATAGGGTCTTCATCTTGGCCAGCATCTTGCCCGACCATTCCTGCCGGCGAGCATGGCGGCCGCGGTCGTCATCAAGATCGGGCGAAACCGCAACAGGCAAGCTTCTTATTGCCTTCGCTATGATCTGATTGGCGATCTCACGCCCGTTCCCCTGCAGCAGCTATTCCGTTCGTTATCTACGCGAAGGCATCCCTGCCGGTGAAGGACCTTAAGTTAAGGAGTTGATCGCCTGGCTGACGGTCAATCCGAACGGCGTCAGCAGGAATTAGCGCGGCGGGTTACCATTGTTCCACCTGCGGAACGCCATGTTCGCCTTTCGGGGCTTTTTAGCGTGTCTTCCAGTTCGTATTTTTTTGTACGAATGGTGGCGCTTGCAGTTGGTCGGCGGAGCCCCCGCAAAAAGGCGCAAGAATGATGAAACTTCTCCCCATCGACTCCGGCATTTTGGGCGCCGCCTCGGTGTCTAGCCGGCTTTCCGCAGCGGCGCGGTTGCCCGAGCGGTATGCTGAAGCGAGCATCGTCTGTAGCGGCCTCGTTTCCGACTGTATCGATCACTTACAGGTGACCTCATCGCGGCGCAGAAGATCAATGCCAGCCCACACTCGACCACGCGGTGGTTCAACTGAGGCCAGAGGAACGAGGGCCGGACTCCTTGTTGCCGTCGGAAAGTTGGGGAAATGGGAGGAGTAGCATCGTGGCAGGGGATTTGTTCGCAACCTGGAACTTCACTGTTCAGAGAGCGTTTATGGCGGTTGCAGTTATTGCGAGCAGCACCGCAATCTTGTTGGCGCCGGCGCTGGCTCAATCGCAAGATCGAAGCGCGATGACTACG
>JASHRR010000394.1 GCA_030037185.1 Xanthobacteraceae bacterium
TCATTTGCCGGGTCCCCATCGTGCACGGCCTCGATGACACCCTCGCCAGACGACAATCCGTTCCTGATCCGGTGAGCCTGCCGGATGTCATCAACTCCATCGAATATCAAGCGAACGCGTCCGGCTGCGTCCTTAGCGGTGGCACCGACCAATACGGCGAAGAGTTTACCGCGATGCTTATCCGCTTCGACGGCGTGGCGCGCGCAGGCGTAGCCTTGACAGGTTCATACACGCATTCATAATGAGTAAAAGCTTACCAAATAGCGATGACGTGTTGGCGATCCGAGTAATCCACGTCGGAGGAGACACGCGATGCGTTCTACGAATTTCGCATTTTGGCTTGGATCGGTAGCCAGTGCCGGCCTATTTGCAACCGCTTCAGCCGCTCAACCAGCCCCGAGGAGTGAAACCGCGCCGTGCTTTAACTTGAGTTGCCCCATTGAGCCCGCTGCCGAGGCGCCCGCCGAGAGCGACACCGCAGGGGATAGTCGCTACGACTGGAAGGCAAGTTTCGCCGCATACAAAGTTGGCAAAGTGCCGCGGACAGCTGATGGCAAGCCGGACCTCCAGGGTATATGGAGCCGCTCGATCCTCACGCCACTCGAGCGGCCTGGCAACGAATCTGACAAGACGGAATATGATCCCTCAGTCCAGACCGAGTTCGAGGACGCTGCGCAGCAAAGACAGTTCGACCTTCGCACTGAACCTACCGTTACTCCGCCGGGTGAAAAAACTACAGATGCTTATAATACTCTATGGAGAGACGGTTTTTGGTACAAAGTGCCGATGACAAGTCTTCGTACGTCTCAGGTCGTCGATCCATCGAACGGTCGGCTGCCTCCGCTGACTCCTGCCGCCAAGGAGCAACAGAAACGTGCCGACTACTTGCTAAATCGTCCGGCTACCGGTCCGGAAGACCGGCCTCTTTCGAGCCGGTGCATTCGGCCTAACGGCGGCGGTCCCGCGTTTACCGGTTTAGGTCCTGGAGGGCAAGAATCCACCCTGGAGATTATTCAGAGCCCCCGGGTGGTGGTTGTTCGCGGGGAAAACCTTCGATCGCAGTTGATTTACCTGGACGATCGTCCACGTCCCCCCGCGAGTGTTCATCTAGAGACGGGTGCCGCGCGCGGGCACTGGGATGACGATACACTAGTCGTTGAATACACGAATTTCGCGGTGATTGCCATGGTGTCCGGGGCTAGGGCGTATTCGATGCCAGCGATCGTCATGAGCGACGGTACTGTGAGGAAGCGTCTAACCGAGCGCTGGAAGCGCCTGGATGACACGCACTTGCTTTACGGATTCACGCTGGATGATCCGGGAACCAGGACGAAACCGTATAGCGTAGAATTTGTAATGTGGCGGCTGACGGATCAGGAACAACTCGTGGAGTATGCGTGCCACGAAGGCAACGTCAATCTTGAGTTCACGTTATCTGGAGCGCGGGCCAAAGAGCGGGAAGAAGAGGAACAGCAAGAGGAGAAGTAGCATTCGGCATTGGCTCGGAGGTGAAGGCGATGAAACATCCAAACCCGTTGATGTTTGTGCTGGTCGCGATGATTCCCCTGGCCGTCCCAGCGAGCGCACATCACTCGTTTGCGGCCGAATACGATGCGAACAAGCCAGTGACGCTGACGGGATCCGTGACCAAAATGGCGTGGATCAATCCTCATTCATGGATCTACGTTGATGTCAAAAGTCCTGACGGAATCGTTGAGAATTGGGCTGTGGAGGCGGGACCTCCAGGTACGTTGATAAGAGCGGGGTTCACGAAGGAATCCTTGGCGCCCGGCACAGTCATCATAGTGAACGGCTACCGCGCAAAAGACGGAGCTTTGAGAGCGAATGGACGCGATATTACGTTGCCGGGTGGGCGATTGCTCTTCGTGGGCGGCTCCAGCCCGGACGCACCGAAGTGAGGAAATGCGAATATAAAGCAAATACAGTATCGGCGTGTGAAATCACCGAAGAGGCGCAGCAATGCCAGATCACAATCGCGTCGGTCGACCTACCAGCGTCTTGGCAGCGAGCTTTGTGATCGGAGGATGTAGCTTGGCGATATCGGCCTGGGCTCTCGAGCCGGCCGACCCGTCCTCAGCCGTTGTATACGGCAAGAACGATTTGGGCATGCAGTTCGTTTCGGTTCCCGGCGGGCAGTTCCCAATGGGGTGCTCTGGAGGTGCAAAACCGGTGGAATGCAGCGCGGACGAAAAGCCGCGACACACCGTACAAATCACAAAAGCTTTCGAAATCGGAAAGACGGAAGTGACGCAAAAGCAATGGCAAGCGGTGATGGGCTCGAATCCCAGTCGCTATAAGGGCGATACCCTTCCGGTGGAACAAGTCAGCTTTCAGGATGTACAGGTGTTCCTCAGCAAACTGAACGCACGCAACGACGGATTCCTGTATCGGCTGCCAAGCGAAGCCGAATGGGAATACGCGGCGAGAGCCGGTACAGCGGGCCAGTTTGCGGGCGCGAACGTGGCAGACTCGCTGGGCCTGCGTTCCCCAGCGGACGATTGGGCCTGGTATAACGTAGAGAAGACGCAGCCCGTGGCACATAAAAAGCCCAATGCTTGGGGCCTCTACGATATGCGCGGGAATGTGGCGGAATGGGTGCAGGATTGGTACGACTCCAAGTATTACTCGAAGAGTCCGACGGCTGATCCCAAGGGGCCTGACAGCGGTGATGGGGGGCGGGGAGTGCGCGGCGGAACCTTCCACGATAGTGGGCCCTGGCTGACGCGAGTGTCACTTCGCACGCATTTTCCGGAGGATTACCGACACTTTGACCTCGGTTTTCGGGTCGTGCGTGAGCAACAATAGAAAGCCACCCCTCTAGGTAGGTGTCGCCGTCGCCGCCGGCGTGCATGTCGAGCTTTTCGAATGGATTGAACTGCGCCATCGGCATGAGGCTGTACGAACGCCCGCCCGCAAAGAGCAGCCGTGCCGATATGCCTTCGGTGACGCGGGCAAGGGCCTAGATTGCATTAGTGAGCTTGTTCGCCGTCACGAACAGATGAGCCGCTTCCGCGCGCCCGGTCCGCCAGCAGGCGGCTTGGCAGCTTGCAGTGCTCTTTGGCGTTCCGCCCGAGCCGTGACCGCGCGCCACGACACGTGCCCAGTGGCCTCATAAAGGCTGTGTTACTTGCTGCACTCGCGGCGCACGCTGAGGTCGGCTAGATCGCCGCTTGTGCCGCGCTCTCAAGCCACAGCTGCCTTCGGTAGGGGTCGTTAATACCGTGCAAGAACGTCGCCAGTCGAGATCGTGACATGTTGTTTCGGACAGGCGCGCACGAACCGCATGGCCGCCACAGGTCGACTGTCGAACCAGCCTTTGTGATCGAGCGCCTTATGATCGATCAGACAGCGGGATCGCCCGCGCTCATCGTTGCCGTTGGCCTCTCGCACCACGAACCATGAGGGAAAATCGCGCCAACGCGCGTTTTCGATAGACGCGGTAGCCACTTTGTAAGGCCTCCGTTTGGTTTGCCGACCCGGGGATCTGGCGCGGATATCGTTGTATCACTAGCGAGCACGGCTTAAGCCTATTTAGTGAGCATAAGCCTATTTATGAACCGCTCTCATTTTGAGGGCTTAAACCCGATTCGAATGATTCAAGACATCAAGGCTTGGCACGGTCCTTGCGGACCTGCTTTGACGCGTACGGGAGCCAGATCGTTCCGCTCACGCCAATGTCCTCTCCCCGCCAGGCGACTTTGCGGGGACCTGCCGACCTTCAGCAGTCGGCGTAGCACTGGGCTGGTACTGAACCCGTGATGGCGCGATACGTCGCGTTCCTTCGAGCCAGTGGAGAACGAGAATGTCTGTTGGCTTGATCTATCTGATCGTCGCGGTCATCGCCGTTGCCTTGGCTGCCATCGCTTATTTTATCAATTACGGTCAAGGAGGTAAAACGTTCGTCGCATTCACACTCCTTGAGATCGTGACCATGGCGATCATCGGCGTGATCAACGGTGTGCTCGGCACACCGAACGCCATGCTCGGTCGCTTCTTCATGACCTTCTCAGGCAGCTACGGCTTCCTCGCCTTTGCGGCAATCGCAGGTGGCTTCTACATCGCCGGGCCACTGTGCGGCTATATTATCCGCAAGCCTGGCGCGGCAACCGTCGCGGAGACGATGAACGGTGTCGCGCAGCTACTCTCCGGCAATCCGAACGGCATCGCAGTGCTAGCCGCCGGCTTCCTACAGGGCTTCATGTCCGACATCGGCTTCGCGTTCTTTGGCTACAGAAAATGGACGCTCTCGGTAATTGCGCTGTCGGGAGCGCTCGCTCCGCTCCTGCAGCAAATCCCAGAGGTCTACTTTTTCGGCGTGGGCGATATGGGCATCTCTTATAATCTGCTTGCGCTCTTCATTCGAATGGTCAGCGGCGTCGTCTATGCCATCATGCTGGTGAAGCCGATTGCTCACGGTCTTGCCAAGGCAGGCGTACTGCGCGGCACGGAGCTGGCCAAGGAGGAGGCCGCGGCCCACCCCGCCGCTCCGCCAAAGACGGCTTGAGGCGGTGGCTCCTGACGCGGAGGGTGTGCCCGCGCGCGCCGTCGGCCCAGATCGGCCCGCCGCAGAAAGCGCCGTGGATCGCACGAGGGACGCGAAGTCCCACGAGGGGAGCTTCGATACTGAGGTCGTGGTCGATCTCGCCAACGTCACATACACCTATGAGGGCGAAGCAGCCCCGGTGCTTCGGAACATTTCGCTCCGAATGAATCGCGGCGAGTTCGTGCTCATTCTCGGACCCAGTGGCTGCGGTAAGAGCACACTCCTCCATCTTCTCAACGGATCGGTGCCGCACATTCTAAACGGCACGCTGAAAGGCGCTGCCATCGTCTGCGGCAAGGTCGTCGCCGACACGAAGGTCGCTGATTTCGCGACAGAAGTCGGAATGGTATTCCAGGACCCGGACGCCCAGATCATCAATACCCGTGTTCGCGACGAAGTCTGCTTCGGCCTGGAAAATCTGTGCCGGCGGGTTGACGAGATTCTGATCCGCCAGAAGGAAGCCCTCGACTATGTCGGCCTGTCAGGCTTCGGCGACCACTCGATCTTCGAATTATCGGGCGGTCAAAAGCAGCGTGTCAGCGTTGCCGCCGTGCTCGCTGCCCGGCCGCGGCTCCTCGTACTCGACGAACCGACAGCCAATCTCGATCCGGCGGGGATGGCCGAGGTCTTTGCGGTGCTGGCGCGTCTTAATCGCGAATACGGCACAACGATCGTCATGGTTGAGCACCGGGTCGACGAACTTGCCGACAAAATCTCGCGCGTTGTCATGATGGACCAGGGCGCCATCGTATTCGATGGCTCGCCCCGGGCGGCTTTTTCCGCGCGGCGCGGCGTGCATTCGCAGGAAGCCGATGTTGTCCCCACGGCGAGTTGGTTTCCGCAAGTCTGTGAACTGGCTATGGACCTTGCCGCCGCCTCGGGGCAGGCGCTGCTGTCGGATCAGGTTCCCCTCTGTGTCGAAGAAGCCGTTGACTTCTGCGCTGCCTGGAGCGTTGCCGCTGAAGCCGTCGCAGTCATTGCAGCGCCCGTCGAGCGATTAAAGAAGCCGCTGCTCTCGATCAATTCCTTGAGCTTTGGCTATGATCGCAATGCACCAATCTTGAAGAAGGTCGATCTCAAGCTTGAATCCAATGCGATTGTCGCGCTCCTCGGGCGGAACGGTTGCGGAAAGACCACGCTAGCGCGTCTGCTGGTGGGCATCAACGCAGCACCAGCCGGTACCATCGACCTTGGTGGGAAAGATCTATCCCAGCTCGGCGCCCGCGAGATCGCGGCCTATATCGGCTACGTATTCCAGAATCCCGACCATCAGTTCGTGACCGACCGAGTGGACGAGGAGATCGCTTATGGCCTTAAGGTCCGCAACTATTCTGCAGACGAGATCACCCGGCGGGTCGACGACGTCCTTGGGATCGTCGACCTCAAGCGCTACTGTCATCGCTCACCGTTCAGTTTGAGCCTTGGAGAGCGCCGCCGCCTGAGCGTTGCAACCATGCTGGTGCTGGAGCCACACCTACTGGTCCTCGACGAACCGACCATTGGCCAGGACTACGAGCGCGCTCAGCAACTCATGGGGCTCATGGCGAGGCTGCGGGAGCGCTACGACACGACGATTCTGATGATCACCCATGACGTGCGGCTCGTAGCCCAATGGGCTGATCGAGCCATGGTTTTGCAATCGGGCGAGATCGCCTACGACGGCCCGCCGATCGGCCTCTTCGGCGACACGGGTTTGCTGCAGTCCGCAGGACTTCTTCCACCTCCGATCCACGAAGTCAGTAGACTCTTGGCGGCGCGCAATCCTGAGCGAGGCATCCCTCTGGTGCTGTCGTCGCGTGAACTCGTGAAGGCCCTGGTGACCACCCGCTGAAAGGCCTTGCGATGAAGCGATCCAACGTCTTCCAGTTCCGATCCGGACGCTCAGTCTTCCATCGCTTGGATCCGTTGTCGAAGCTCGCCTGGCTGATCGGCGTGTCACTCCTGGCTTTCGGCGCCTATATCGCCTGGATCCAGATTATGATCTCCGTCATCGTTCTCGCCACTGCGCTATTCCTCGCCCGGCTGTCGCCGCTTGAAATCATCCGTGGTACGTGGCTCTTCATCATTGCCTGCACGAGCTTCTTCGTCATCCAGAGCCTGGTGCTGCCGGGCGCGACGATCGCCTTTCATGTCCTCTCCAAGCCCATCTATGTTGAAAGCACCGACTATGCACTGGCCTCTGCGCTGCGCATCTATACGATCATCCTATCCTCGATGATATTTGTCCGGACGACCGACCCTCGCGACCTCGCCATTGCGCTCGTCACGCAGATGCATTTGCCCTATCGGATTGCCTATGCGTTCTTCATCGCTTTGCGCATCGTTCCCACGATTGAGGAAGAGATCCAGATCATCCGCGCAGCACAGGCGGTGCGCGGCGTCGCGCGAAAGCGCGGCATTGCTGGGCGTATCGGAGAAATGAAACGTTATGCCATGCCGCTTCTTGTCGGCAGCCTGCGACGCGCCTCCATGATGGTGATGTCCATGGAGGGTCGCGCCTTCGGCGCCTACCAGCAGCGAACCTTCGTCGACGCTCCGCGGATGGGCCCCTTGGGTATTGTGGTTTGCGCTATGATCCTCGCAGCCGTCGTCGCCTGGTATACGGCGCTGGCGCTAGGCTACGTCCGGGCAATCTATGTGTTCACGCCGGCATAATGGTAAACCCGATCAGCGGTGGTCTGACAGGAACCACCGACCGTAGAAAAACATAATCCAAACTGCCTCCAGTTTGAACGGCGATAACCACTTCGGCCAAATCTGAGGAGGCTGGGCGTCGGCTCCCGTCTGATCCGCGTTTCGTGAGTGCCGGCGATCTGAGCGGGCGTGATCAACGACTATGGGCGAATGGGGTATCATGAAGGTCGATATTGACAAGAAAGCAATGGCGGTGCCCGATGATGCCAGGCTCGAACGCCTCATCCATGCTGGCGAAGTCGTGCCCCACGAGATCGTTGCGTTCATTGGCAAGACGGAATGAAATGGCGGCGCGAAACGATTTCACGCGCGGCTTTGCCACGCTAGCCTTCAGGCCTGTCGACGCCACCTGCGGATGACGCTGGACAAGGTCGGTCGCCGTGTCCCCTCGTGTGGTCCGGCGGTACAGAGGAGGTTCTGTCGCCGCACCCCACGATCTTTGGTCGCACTGTGGAGCGGCGAGAAGGGAGCGAGCCGCGGCTGGTGCTAGGTGTCGCGGAGGCGCAGGCCTTTGCTC
>JASHRR010000395.1 GCA_030037185.1 Xanthobacteraceae bacterium
GTCCTCACGGATAAAATTGTCCCGGTACCCCCCCCCCACATCCGGCAGCATGATGTCCATGAGCACGATGCTCGATCAGGGGGGTTCGGAGGCGAGGGGCCCCTAAGGCGGCTGGTCCCGGTATCTCCCTGGTTTTCGAGCAGGAACGCCAGAGCAAAGATGTTATGCGCATCATCGTCGGCCACAAGGAGCTTCCGGTCGTGCAAGAGTTCGTTGGAGCCATCGATGCGCGCGAGCACAGCCTGCTTCTCCTCGGGTAGATCCTGCGATTGCCTAGTGGAGGAGCAGTGGCATCGTCGAGCAGGCACTCTGGGGATCGACGTCCTTCATTACGTTGCTTTTTGCCATGTCTCCGCCAGGAGACGCCTTTAGGCGGCGGGGACGGCAAGGATGGGGCGGGCTTTGCGCCGACGTTCCCAGGCGGCGATTCCGCCCCGAGGCGTTCCTTGCTGTCGATGCGCCGATCGAGGCAATGACTCTCCAATCTCGATCTCCACGTTGATCCAGCCGGCGTGCTTGGGGTGGCGCCCCAGTCTTCTCTTCCCACGATGGCCTGTGCCGGGACGTCGATTGTGCGCCCCGAGAACGTGAGTTATTCGGCGACGGTTGGGGGAAGGAATTGTTGCGCCGACGTCGATATTCCTGCAACGCACCGGTCCAGCCGCTACGTGTGTATTCCTGCCCATAAACGTTGCACTCGGGCTCGGTTAGCCACTTGTGCAAGCCTTTATGTAAGCGCCGTCCGGCATGACTGCGGCGACCGTGGCCGGCATGCTCCTGTCTCATCACATAGTTCTCCGGCATCCGCGCATTCTGTTCGGCGGCTTCTTTGGCGCTATGTACCGCATGCATCGGCTGAAGGTTCTGGTTGCCGGGGAAGTCAGCGCTTTTCATGTAATAGAAAGCGCGGAAGAAATTGGTCATCCCCTGGGCTACATGCTTGATGTCCCAATCGGCTTGGCGGCTTCTCCAATAATCCTGATAACCTCTCGGCGGTGGATTGAGTTTCGCATACTCCGCGTCGAGCTGGCCGTTGGTGTATTCGGGATGCGGTGTGGGAGGCCCGTTGGCCGTGCTGAATGGAAAGGATGGCGGCCCACCGAAACCACCGCAGGTTGGGAAAACCGTGAAGCATGAGCACCAGAGGTCGACCCGGCGTCTCAAAGCCGGCCTCCAGGATATTCACCGTCAGATCATTGACGTTCGGGATGAGGCGCGCTCGGACGCCGGCGGGAAGTGTGTCATTGCCTTAGGGCGGCAAGTGGCGAAAATCCGCTGTTGCGGTCGCTGCTCGTGCCGGCACGCTGGCAGCAATTGATAGGCCTCCGATGCTCGCGGACCGAAGCCGCTGGCGGAGTATCGGCATGGTCCCTGGTGCACAAGCTTATCGCATGGGATCTCTTGGAGCTGAAGGCTCCGGATGTCCGCCTAATACGGGCGGCAGTCATCGGTAGGTGTTCTGATCGTGAGGACGCGGCGAGTAATCTTGCGAGGGTGCGCGCCTGACATGGACGCTCCATCGGCTTTTCCGTTAAGTGTACCCCCCGACTTGGGGGATGCCCGAAGGGCGATCGGTAGCATCTAGCCTTGCGCCCCAGTGCTCCAGCAAAACAGAAGGCTTGGCTGGGGGTGAAGGGGCGCGGCTGTTAATCAGGATTCTTCTGCTGTTCGATGTACTGCTTGAGGACCGACAACGGCGCCCCCCCGCATGAGACAATGCAATAGGACCGGGACCAGAAAACCGGCGTACGATAGACTCTGTTCAGCCTGCCAGCGAACTCCTTACGTAACAGCCGAGAACTTGTGGTCTTGAGGTTGTTCACGAACACGGAAAGATCGAGGTTAGGAGGCAGGGCTATCAGTAAGTGGACGTAATCAGCCTCCCCGTTGAGTTCGAGGAGACCTCCACCCCACCCCCGGCATCGCGCCTCTGCGATCTCCCTGAAGCGGTTCAGCATCTCCGCGTCTATGCATTTCCGCCGATACTTGGTACACATAACTAAGTGGTAGCGGAGCGCGTAGACGCAGTGGTAAAGCTTGGCAAACTGGGCTTGTTCCGACATTGAACTAAGTGTATCAACGATCCATGATCGTCGTCAACCGGCGCATCACATACAAGCTACTATCCGACTGCGGCGCAGGAACGCAGGTCGTAGCAAAAGCTGCGTTGCGACCTGTACGACGCCGCCCTTCAGGGGGTGTGACGCCTATCGTCTCGCCGGAAAGACGATTGGATTCGCCGCGCAGTGCAAGAGCCCGACCGAGATCCGGGCGGACCGGGGGCCATCACCGCCGAGCAGCCTGAATTGTCCGTAGCGTGGCAAGCGCTCGAAGCAAGTTCAGACCTCCTGATGTCCCGGGGACATCAGGAGGTCTGAAGTTCAAAAGGCAAAGAAAGCGCTCGCTCGGCGGCACCGTAAGGTTGCCCGCCGGCGCAGCTTCGCGGCGCAGAGGGCGCGTTCTACAGATCCACCAGGATCAGTTCTTTACGTATTTCTTGATGTCCCTTTGATCGTCGGACGCCGCATAGATTGCGCCATTACCATCCACCACAACGCCGATCGGCGGTTGCATTTTAGGATCCGGTGGCACCGGGGGCGGAATGAAATACATCACCTTGCCGTCCTTTAGGCTGCCGACGCGGATGCCGCGCTGGCAGCCGGGATTGTAATTGGCGGCACCCGGCGTATCCGAGGACTGGGAGTCGGCAACGTACAGCATATCGTTGTTGTCGACGGCGATCCCGCTCGGTCGCCCGAATTGCTTCCAAGCGGCAAGGAATTTTCCATCTTTGTCAAAGATGACGACCCGGCTGTTGCCGCGGTCGGCGACGTAGAGGTGGTCCCGGCTGTCGAAGGCCAACGCATGCGGCGACCGCAATTGCCCATCGCCCCTGCCGTAGGTGGCAAAGGTCTTGATCAATTTGCCGTCCTTGGTGAATACCATGATGCGCGAGTTGTTGACTTTGGTTTCGCCATGGCCTTCGCTGATGTAGATGTCTCCGCTGGAAGCGACCGCCACCCCTGTCGGCGAATCGAAAATGTCGAGACTGGTCTGGCCGGTGCCCTCGCCAGGCTTGCCCAACTTGAGGAGCACCCGACCATCGGGACTGAGCTTCGTCACCTGCATTCCTTTCATGCCTTTGGCCGCGGCATCGGCCACCCAGAGATTGCCGTCCTTATCAAGGGCTGCCTGATGCGGCTCAACGAAAAGGCCGGCGCCGAAATTCTTTAGCGTTTTGCCGTCGGGTCCGAGTTCGATGACTGGAACGCAGTCCTCCGTTTCACAACGGTCCACGGCCCAGAGGTTATTGTTCGGATCGACTGCGACGGCATTCACCGGGCTCCAGGGCCTTGGTGGAGATGCCCAGTTCTCCACCTGGCGGTAGGGGTTGGGTAGGTTGCCGTTGGTCTCGGTGCAGGGATAGCTCGATTGCGCGCGCGCCGTTCCGGCGACGACGCCGGTAGTAAGCAACACAATAGCAAATCTTTTCGGACTCACAGGCATATCGTGCCTCCCTTGATTTGCACAAAGCGTAGCCGAGGAGAGGCGTCACGTACAGGCCGCCTATCACGCACGTGACCGGACCGGTGCACGCCAACGTCCCCAATCCGTGCTCGGACCTCGGATCCGACTCGCGATGACCCAAAGTTCGGCGATGCTTGGCGATTTTCCCGCGCCCATGGCCCGATGCGCACGAGCCCGTCGGCACCGTCGGTTGGCCTGATGATGGACGCCGCCGCTTCCGTCCGGTAGGGTCAATCCCGAGGCGGCTGCTGAGCATTCTCGCTATGCCGCAGAGGTTTTCCGATGGGATTCCGCGTGCAACTCATTGCTGTAAGTGGCAAGGAACCTCATGCAATCCAGCATGACTACCGGGTGACCCCCACTGGACAACGTGAAGAGCTTCCGGAATCCCCGGTTGTTGGAGCCGTATTGGCCAATGGCGCATACCTTTTGTACATAAGCGACAAAGCCAAGATCGTGCCGGACGATCAGGTGTTCAGCCGCCTCTCGAAAGGCGCGTCACTGATTGCTTGCTATGCCAACGAAACCGTGATGACTAGCTACGCGTGCGCGTGGGCAGACGGCATTGAGCGCTGGTCTGTTTTCCACGACGCCGACCAGGGTATCAAGCATCTTGAAACGTCCGGCAGTCTCCCGGCGGAAATTCACCCCATTCGGGATCGACTTTTTTCCCAACAAGACGAAGCCTGAGACAACGGCACCGACTATGTATTCGATATCCCGATTGAGCTTTTCGCAGCTCTTGGAGGGATCAGGTACGACTGTGACATCCCGGGGTCCGGTCCGGAACCGTGGGAGATTCTGGACAGCCAGGAATGACCTCGAGCCAGTATGACGCCGCCGTCCTACCGCGGCCACCGAACAGGTAAGAGAGCCGGACCGTTCCTTGCCGGGCCTCCGCATCCCCCGCAGTATCCGAAGATCGCCCCAGTCCCGCCGGCCGCCCGGACCATGCCATCCGCAGCCTTTGACAGAGATCGCCTGGCACTGCGTTTCCCTTGTCAACAACTCCAGCCTAGCCCGGTTTTCTCAAACGATGTTTGAGAATTCCGGGCTAGCTGCGGTCAAGTTGCTTGTGAGTAGAGGTAATGCGAACATTCCCACGATAGGCGGACCGGTTAATGCCGAGATCAATCCCGACACCGCGACCGCACGAAACGAATTGAGGGGGTTGGGCGCAATGCGGAAATCAGAATGAGCCTTGCTACCCGCCTAGCCGTCTTAGTCTGCGGCGCGGTCGCTACACGGTCATTGGCTGCCCGGTTGACGGCTGGACTTTGAGGCGTCGTGCGCGTTGATCGGCGACGCGCACACACCCTGGCAACGGCCCGGGGCGCAGCTCGCTGCCGCTGCCAACTTGCAAGCGGCAGACTCTCGTTCTCCCAGCTAGAATTTCCAGTTGGCGCCTACCTTTACGACGCTGTCGCGTTCGCGGATGTCAGAGAGGAGAGATGAACCCGCCACCGAGGCGAAGCTAATCGTTTGGGTTCCGAAGTCATAATAATTATATTCAAAGAACATGGTAAAGTTGTTGGTGATGGCATATTCGAAGCCACCTCCTATTGTCCAGCCGCTGCGC
>JASHRR010000396.1 GCA_030037185.1 Xanthobacteraceae bacterium
GCATTCTTGGGGCACTTGTTTCCCGTCTGGCTCAAGTTCAAGGGCGGCAAGGGTGTCGCCACGTTCATCGGCCTATTGATCGCCTTTGCCTGGCCGGTCGCGCTCGGCTTCTGCGCGATCTGGCTCTTGGTCGCTGCCGTGACCCGCTATTCTTCGCTCTCCGCCCTGATCGCAAGCGCCGCCACGCCTGCGATGCTGTGGTCGTTCGGCGAGGCGCGCGATGCATGGCTATTCGCGGCGCTGGCGGCGCTGCTATGGGTGATGCACCGTGCCAACATCGCGCGGCTCTTAGCAGGCTGCGAAGGCAAGATCGGGGCACGATCGCAGGCATAGCCTGTAGCCGGATGAAGCGAGCGCTGTTGCGCTTGCGCAACCCGGGACGAGCATTTCTCGCCCGGCGCGTAGGTGCCGCGCGGGCTGGGCGCGGATTTGCCCGTGCCAAGATGTGGAACGGGAAGGTCGCGCTGCCTCGAAACCGGCGGCGAAACCGCCCCTTCTATGGAGTTGGCGAGACACAGCCGTGTCTTCGATCGTCATGCTCGCGCGTAGCGCGAGATACTGCAATCGAGTGTCCTGGAGAATGGGCATTCACTCTGGAGAAGCATCCATAAATGCCGGTCGACGTCATTCATGAAATTGTATCGGAGTTGCGAGAACGGCGTCTGCGGTCCCGGCAGTGGATGAGATCAGGATAAGGTCTGGCGGGTCTTGGGAATGCAATAAGGGCAACCGCGATGGTCGATGACAAACGCAAGGGCCTTCTTCAGGTTTTGTTCTCTGTTCAATTCGATGAGAATCCGACAGACGGAGTGGACGATTGCTGAAAGCTCATTCACGACAACGTACGTCCCGACGAGTCAATGCCAGATCTGACATTATGCTCCGAACGAAGGTATCTGACGGTTTTGCCGGTGGTGCTTGTGCCCTTGTTCCTCCTGAAACGGGCTATGATTGCGTCAATCGTTTCGGGTAACTGCCAAGCCAACGCGGGGCCCGGAGGGGTGTTCCCACGCGGGTTGGCGCACGACTTGCAAGGGAGAACTTAGTCTTCGGCCGCCAGAGCGTTGCGCCCCGCAGCCGTGATCCGCACCTACGTCAGGATAGGCGCGGCGCAAGCAAGTACCGGCAAGACCCTCATCGGACCTCATTCCGAAGAGACGCCGCATCGGGGCCAGAGACGATCCCGTCTTTTCGGATTGTCCGTCAGGAGCGTGACTTTGCGTCGAATTCGTTGATTCAACGGTTACCGACGGCCGGTCACGGAGAGTCCTCGCCGTCGTGCTCGACCAGGTCGAACATACAGGACCGCGGCGCGCGCAGCTTCGCGCCGGTGCAGTTGACAAACCGTCGGAGCCCAGCACCACCGCTTCTCCGTCGATCGTGAAACCCTTGGCCCTCGATCACTCGCCGGGCCAATGCTGCGCGCCTTGGCGATGGCTGTGTCGATGTCAGTCAAGGAGAGGTGAGAGAAAGCGGCGGCACGGTGCGCAAGAGTGCGCCCTTGCCTACCCTGTCTCGGATAAGAGCCGGCGGTCACGCGAGGCAAATGCCAGGTCGATATCGAAGTGGCGCCCACGAGGCTCGGCAGTGCGTACCCTGCTTCCTTGGACGACCATAGCGACATCGGCCACGGGTCAAGCCAAAGATATAGCGAACCACTCGATGGTACGTTGAAATCCGACCTTCCGATAGAATTCTATGGCCTCCACGTTGAATGACCATGCAGACACTTCGAGGTTTGCAATACCTCGCTCTCGCGCCCATGTTTTAGATGCGTCTATCAACGAACGTCCTACGCCGAGGCGGCGCGCCGTCGTACTGACCACCAATTCGCGTATTTCCACGAAGCGCCTGGCGTCACGGACGACACTGGCCGGCACTGATCTCGAAACGAGAACGACAAGACCTATTACTTTTGCGTCAGTTCCCTCCGCAACCAAGAGCTAGATAGATCGAAATGGCAATGCCGCAATTGCGAAACCACTGGTCGACGCGATCATCTCGTCGGATTGCGGTGCTCGCCAGCCATAGTGAACGCAGGGCAGCACGTTTCTCTTCCTCGCTTCGCCCACGTGCTTGCGGCCGCTCCGCGCGGGCCTCTCCAATCACCTGCTCGATTAGCGGGGCGGCCTCTTTGAAGCGCAGACCCATGGCCGGATCGACGCCGCTGCCGGCACCGCATTGATTGTAATAGAACGTTCCATCGCCGTTTTTATTGTCCCACCGGAAACGATCCTTGCCGCGCACACCGGGCAAGGGCCAAGCTGGTTGCGCAGTACCGGGCATCGATCCGCAACTTAGTGAGGATCCCGAACCATCGCTCATGATGCCCTCCGCGACTTCTTGAAGATGATCAGTCGCGACCTGCACCCGTTGAGAACTTCCCGCGTGGCTCGATCGGCGCAATCGGCCGTCCCCAAAAGAGCTTACGCCAGCGAACGCGCGGACGGCACGCCATGGACTGGCGGCCAAAGGCCAAAGCGTTCTTTATAGTTGACGGCCGGCTAGGCCGCGGCTAGGCCGGTTTATACCACGGGGGCCGGCATTTCGGTTTTAGCGCAGCATTGGCGCGGCCCATGGATGGAGGTCGCCTTGATTCTCCTTGCTACGGCGAATGGTTCTCGGATCGTGAGTGGAGCGGCATTCACGCGCCAAACACCTGCAAACTGAGTTTATCGCGGCCGGCGGCTTGTTGATGTACTGAAACTGGGCGTCGCGATCGATGTGCTGGCCCCTCGGGTCTTGCTGTTTGCCTGCAGGCTATAGCCGAGGCCACGCAGAAGATCGCCGACGACGGTTGGGTAGACGTTATGCTCCTTCTTTGCCAGCTCGCTTACAAGATTACGCAAGCTGAGCGATGTCCACAATAGCGGCTGTGTCGGATCGCCTCGCGTCGCGGGTTCAACCAGCTGCCTGAGATCGGCCTCAAGGGTTGGATCCTCAACTGCTTTCTTCTTGCGGCCCCCGCCCTTCTTGCGTATACGCCGTAGTGGAGCTGACACCTTATCCTGAAGGTCAGATAAGGCACGATAGATCGTCGAGCGAGCCAGTCCGCTGATCCGTGCCATCAAACTCATGCCGCCGCGGCCCAATTGCAGCGCTTCCAATGCCACAAAGCGCCCGGCTCTGTTCGTTCAGAACAGGGTCATCTCCCGATATCGCTTGCGTGCGGCGCGCACTTGGTCAGCGCGAATCATCCCGCGACGCTACGTCAACAGATTCCTCCTTGTGAATCCCACCAAACAAATTCTTCGCTAGGTGTGACTATATTGACTCACTCATTTATAGACGGGGCCTTAGGCTTTCCAGAACCCGCCTGTTCCGCCAGCAATGCCGTCAGCGCCATGACTATCCTCCCGACCTAGTTTGCTACGGATTTTCCTACGTCTAACTCACGGTCCGTATCAGCAATCGCTTCATGGTCGCGCCGAATGCTGTTCTGTGGTTAGGTTGATGCCATTCGAACTGAGTAGCAAGGTCGGAACGTCTCGTCCGACGCGGCTCCCGTTTGACCCGAGTCCGCCGCGCTGCAAGATCGAACTCGGTAGCACATGGAGATATCGTCCGTGGATTTCGCCCTCACCATTGAACAGGAAGCTGTGCGCGACGCCGTTGCTCGCATCTGCCAGGCCTTTGGAGATGAGTACTGGCTGGAGCGGGACCACGATGGCCGCTTTCCAACGGAGCTTCACCAAGCCTTGGCGCGAGATGGCTGGCTGGGCATCTGCATGCCAGAGGAATACGGCGGTGCTGGCCTTGGCGTCACCGAGGCCGCGATCATGATGCAAACGATCTCTGAATCGGGCGCCGGAATGACAGGCGCCTCCGCCGTGCACATGAACATCTTCGGCCTAAACCCCGTAGTCGTCTTTGGCACTGAGGAACAGAAGCGCCGCATGCTTCCACCGCTTATCGCCGGCAAGGAGCGGGCCTGCTTTGCGGTTACCGAGCCAAACACCGGCCTCGAGACGACTCGGCTTAAAACCCGGGCCGAGCGCCGTGGGAGTCGCTACGTCGTAACCGGTCAGAAAGTATGGATCTCTACCGCACAGGTCGCTGAAAAAGTGTTGATCTTGGCGCGTACCACGCCGTTCGAGGAACTAAGCAAGCCTACTGACGGGCTCAGCCTGTTTTACACGACGCTCGATCGAAGCCGCGTCGAGGTACGTGAGATCGAAAAAATGGGACGAAAGGCAGTGGATTCAAACCAGGTATTCTTCGACAATCTTGAGGTTCCGGCGGAGGACCGCATCGGGGAGGAAGGTAAAGGGTTCGACTACATTCTGCATGGGCTAAATCCGGAACGTATCTTGATCGCAGCGGAAGCGGTGGGGCTTGGCGTCGTGTCGGTGAACCGCGCCGCGCAGTACGCGAAGGAGCGCGTTGTGTTTGGCCGGCCGATCGGCAAGAACCAAGCCATCCAACATCCGCTCGCCGAGTGCTGGATGGAGTTGGAGGCCGCGCGTCTCATGGTCCTGAATGCTGCGTGGCACTACGATAAAGGCCTCCCCTGTGGAGCCCAGGCCAATGCCGCGAAATACCTCGCCGCAGAGGCCGGCTTCAAAGCTTGCCAACAGGCCGTGATGACGCATGGCGGCTTCGGTTACGCGAAAGAGTACCACGTCGAGCGCTACCTCCGCGAGGTAATGATCCCACGCATCGCGCCGGTCAGCCCCCAGCTCATATTGTGTTTTATCGCGGAGAAGGTCCTTGGCCTTCCGAAGTCGTATTAACCTGGCTTGCGCGCACCACCTGATGGCGGATCTTGCCTCAAGGACGTGTCGTGAGGGCCGCAGCCGTCCCCGTAGTCGACAGGAGGGACCGTTGCCAAGCCAAAATCCAGTCCTTGACGTGGATTGCAGACACCGACATCACGCTTCTGACCCGACTGCGTGCTCGACCTTCCACACTGGTCGTCATCGATTGGGCCAGGTGGTCGTCATCCGCCGGAACGACCGGTCGCCATCGTCGGAATGCGCAGCGCAACCTGGCCGCCGGCCGCGGGAAATCGAAAGGGGCGCGACCCCAAGGCTCGCGGATTCGCCCCGGTAAACCGCCGTCGCTTTGCACCACCGATACCGCGTCTGTTGACCCTGGCCGTGCAAAAACGTCGTGGCGGCTCTCCGCGGGACGCGAGGGCGTTCCTGCGGACGCTGATCCATAGCGGCC
>JASHRR010000397.1 GCA_030037185.1 Xanthobacteraceae bacterium
CGTATCGATCATCTGGATCGAGCACATTGTCCACGCCCTTGTGGCGGTGGTCGATCGCCTCGCCGTCCTGCATGCCGGCGCGATCATAGCGTCCGGGGAGCCCACTGCCGTGATCCGCAGCCCGCAGGTGGCGGAAATCTATCTTGGGATCGCAGCCGATGCCTGAGCCGCTGCTTGAGGTGAATGGACTCGACGCCTTCTATGGCGATTTCCAGGCCCTGTTCGGGGTCTCGATGCGGGTCGCATCCGGCGCGATCGTCGCGGTCATCGGCGCCAACGGCGCGGGCAAGAGCACGCTCCTCAAAAGCATCGCCGGCCTGATGGGCGCGCCACCCGAGGCGATCCGCTTTGACGGCGTCGGGATTGGCGGCGGGCCGGCCTTTCGCACGGTGGCGCGCGGCATAGCGCTGGTGCCGGAAGGGCGGCGGCTGTTTGCCTCGCTCTCGGTTGAGGAAAATTTGCTGATCGGCGCTCAGCTTGGTCGCCGCGGCCCATGGACGCTCTCGCGCATCTATGAATTGTTCCCGGTTCTGGCCGAGCGGCGCAAGCTGGCTGCGACGGCGCTGTCGGGGGGCCAGCAGCAGATGGTCGCCATCGGCCGCGCGCTGATGTCGAACCCCAAGCTGATCCTGTGCGACGAGATCAGCCTCGGCCTCGCCCCGATCGTGGTGCGCGATGTCTATGCGCGGCTGCCGTCGATCCGAAACGAAGGGGCCGCAGTCGTCATCGTCGAGCAGGACATCATGCAGGCGCTCGCGGTGAGCGATCATGTCTATTGCCTGCAGGAAGGCCGCGTCGCGCTCGCTGGCGCCGCCGGTACGCTGAGCCGGGAGGCGATCGCGGCGGCGTATTTCGGGCTGTGAGTTGCTGCTCCGCGAAGGGCCGCCAGGGCTAAGGGCCTTGCGCACCCTGCCCGGCAAGTTCGAACAGCCCGCGTTGCCTTGATGCATAAGGTGTTGTTTTTGCGGATATCGGGGGAATGCTCTTCGGTCCACTACACCATGCCGGCGACGTCGTTTGCATCATTTCCGCAAGAGGAGCGGAGCCACAAAAAAAGGAACTACCTCCTCGGCGTGCCGGGTTCGTCGGCGAGCAGCCGCTCGCGTTCAGCTTGCTCGCTGGCAGCGCGGGCACGCCGCGAGGCAGGCACGGCAAAACGGCTTGCCGCATGAAACGCAGGGCGCCTGGCCGGAGTGGTCGGTCAGGTGCAGCCTGTCGTCGCAGACGAGCCGGACGCGATCGCGGCCGAGCCCCGCCTCGCACAGCGGCGGCTCTGCTGCTTTGACGAGGGGGTGCCAGTCGAGCTGGATCAAGCGCTCGCCTTTGCGGCGGCGGATCAGCACGTCGAAGCGCTGCACCGGGACGTAGAGATCGAGCGCCTGGACCCATTCGATGGTGACGCGCAGCGCGTAGTTGCGGCGCAGGTCATCGAGCTTGACGCGGTATTCGCGCTCGATCGCCTCGACGCGAAGCGTCTCGCGCCGCCGGTCGGCCTGCGCCCGTTCCCCCTCCGCGCGGGCGAGGGTTTCCAGACGCTTGAGCGATGTGCGGCGCAACTCGTCGTGGTAAGCGTGGACCCGATTGCGATCGCGTTCCAGCCGACGGCGCATCGCGCGCAGAAACGGCTCCACGCTCTCGCGTATCTCTCCGTCCAGCAGGGGATGAAGCCGGCTCGCCAGCGGGGCCTCGCTCCAGCCCGCGCTGGCGACGCGCTTCGTCGCCGCTGTCGGGACGTGCCACTCGGGCTGCGCCAGGGCCGGTCGCAGCCGCGCCAGGATGTCGTTGATAACGGCGCCGGTCGCGAGATTGAAGCCCAACGAGATCAGTCCCTCGCGCTTCTCGTCGGATACCGCCGTGAAGCGAAACGCCAGCATCAGGCAGCGCGTCCAGGTCGCCGACATGCCTTGCAGGCGCCACACCGCGTTCGGCAGGTCGAGAGCGCGGTCCAGCACGCGTTCAGCATCGCTGGGCGCAGCCAGCGGAGCGGATGGCCGCAGCTCCCGTTCGCTCCAGCGCCCCTCATCGGCGAGGAGCGCGCCGAAGCGCTCGAGCCAGTCGCCTTCAAGTCCGATCGCGATCGTGCCCTCGGAGCGCTGCGTTGCGAAGTTCAGGCGGGCGAACTCCGGCCAGCCCAACTGGCTCTGCAGGGCGGCCGGTGCAAGCACTTCGAGCCGGTCCGGCGCGAGCCTCTCGACGGCCGCGCCGCGGCACTCCAACAGGTCGGCGACGAATGCTTGCAGCTCGCTCACCGGGGCCGACTCACGCGGTCTCGAAGTCTTCGCCGAACAGGGCTGCGTCTAGCGCCTTGGCGCTCTCGTGCTGCCCGCGCGCCCCCTGCAGGCGCTGCCCGAGTGCGTCGAGTGCTTCGGTACGGCCTTCCTCGGTCGTACGCAGCCAAGCATCGAGCATCAAGTCGGCGAAATCGCGATCCTCGTCGAGGCCTCCAAGGATCGCCCCGACCTCGCCGATCACAAGCTCGAACATCGAGATCTTCTCGTCGAGCAACGCGAGGATCTGCTCTTCAAGCGTGCCGCGGGTGACGAGGTTGAAGACATAGACCTCGCGCTGTTGCCCGATGCGATCGATGCGCCCTATGCGCTGTTCAATCGCCATCGGATTCCACGGTACGTCGAAATTGATCAAAGTGTTGCAGAACTGGATGTTGCGGCCCTCGCCCCCCGACTCCGTGCACAGCAGCACCGGCACCCGCTCGCGGAAGTCGGCAATGGCGGCGTCCTTGGCGGGGCCGCTCAGCGCGCCCTCGAAGTGAGCGAACGCAAGACCCTCCCGCGTCAGCAGGTCGGCAAGGTGCTGGAGCGTTTCGCGGTAATGGACGAAGACGAGCTTCTTCTCGTCCGGGTTCCGCCGCAGCAGGTCGATCAGTGCCGCCTCCTTGCCGCCGGTCCCGACCTGCGCCCAGCGCTGTGCCAACGCGTGCCAGCTCGCATCGGCATGGCGGCTGACGAAGCGCCGAACCGTGGCGGCGGCCGCTGCCGGTGATGACCCGGCAGCTCCGAGCAGATGCTGCAGGACGAGCCGGTTCACACCTTCACGCGCCAGCCGGCGCGCCGCCTCCGCGAGTTCGCGATAAGCGATCCGCTCACCTTCGCTTCCGTCCACACGGATCGTCGTGGCGTGACGCTGCGGTAGCTTCAGCGCGACCACCGCGCGGGTGTTGCGCACCATGGCGCCACGCATCAGCTCGCGCAAGCGCTCGGGATTGGCCGGCACGTGCGGTTTGCCCGCAGTGACGTACGCCGCCCGAAACTCTTTGAGCGTCTTGAAGATGCCCGGTTTGAGCAGCGTGAGCACGTTGTAGAGTTCGGTCAGATCATTTTGCACCGGGGTGGCCGACAACAGAAGCAGAAAACGCTTGTTGAGCCCATCGACGAACTGGTAGCTGCGGCTGTTGCGATCGCGCAAGTGGTGGGCTTCATCCACGATGACGAGATCGAAGCTGCGCGCCGTTATGTGCGCGGCATGCTCGCTCCGACGTGCCAACGCGAGCGAGGCGATCAGGCATTTCTGCGTCCAGAACCGTTCGGGATCGCTGCGCAGCAACGCGTCGTGGGTGGTCGCGCAGGGGATGTCGAACTTGGCCTCGAGCTCCTCCCGCCACTGGCCGACCAGCGAGGGCGGAGTCAGCACGAGCACGCTGTCCACCATGCCGCGCAGCAGGTACTCCTTGAGCACCATGCCGGCCTCGATGGTCTTGCCGAGGCCAACCTCATCCGCCAACAGCACGCGCCCGCGAAACTGCTTGAGCACCTTGCGCACGGTCTCGACCTGATACCAGAAGATTTCGATGTCGCGCAGGTGCGGCAGACAGAGCAACTCGTCGAACCCCTGTGCGAGGCCGAGATGGGCAAATCGCTCCCGCAAGCTCCACCAGCCGCCGTCGTGGTCCGGCGCGGTCTGCGCCGCAGTCCACAACGGCGCGAGATTGAGCTCCATGCTGAAAGGAATCTCGATGTCAGCCAGCGGGAGTGGCGGTGGGGGCGGCGCTTGTGCGGCGGCGACCGGGGCGCGCTCCTCACGCGCCGCGCTCGGCTTGGCCTTGGTGAGGGGCTTGACCTTAAGCGGGACGCCGGCGGCCGCGCGCTTACGCGGGGCAGCCCTGCCGCGTTCGAAGATGCGATCGTATTGGCGGGACAGCCATGCTAGGCGTCGGGGGCCGCCTGGAAAACTGCGGAGCCCGTCAAACAGGCTCGCGAGCCCGTTCGCCTCCAGCACCGAGCGCGCGAACGTGAGCTTGCCCGCCTGGGCGAGCGCAAGGGCGTGCAGCAGATGGCTGCTGGGAACCGCGACATAGCGCTTCGAGAAGCGCTTGAGAAAGATCTCGGCGCGCGCAGGCTGCCCATCGAGAAGCGCCGCCGTGGCAGCGAGCAACAAAATGCGGCCGTCGCCCGGCTGCGCGCGCACAGCCTTCTCGGCCTGCGGCAGAAATCCGCCATGGCGCCCGCGGTCGGTGAACGCAGCGAGCAAGATGCGCTCCCATCCGGACGCGCCATCCTGCCGATCACCGCCCGGCAGCTCTTCCGCCTGATCCGGGAAGGGAGACACCGCTTGGGCCGGAGAACCACGCGTCATGCGAAAACCCTCTGGCTTCCCGCAAGCGAAGCCCGCGAATCATCACTTGAGAGAAGAGCTTATCGGAGCGGAACGGGCGTTCAACTCCGGCGTCGCGAGTTCGCGCGGCTGTGGACAGCGGCCCGCAGAGGCCCGGCGCAAACCTGGGCACGGCGGCCGAGGATATGGATCGTCAATTTGGTAGCCGTTGGCTTGTCGCAGCAGACACGCCGTGCGATCCATCAGCATCGCGATGAACGCGAGCCCGATTGACGACGCGAAAGTTCACCAGGGCGGGGGACCATTGTGACCGATCGGTGCGAAGGCAGAGAGCAAAGCCAAGCAGCGCCAGGAGGCCGACCGGCGAGGCTGCCAAGGCATCGAGCGCGCCATACCGGGCGAGCTGATCGCGGCACGGCGGACAAGCGCGTGCAAGCGCAGCAGGCATGGTCGGCGATTGGCGCAGATACGCAGGCTAGATCATAGTGCTACGGCGAGGTGCCCATCTTCATCGACCGTGGCGCGCCAAGCCCGGAGCACGCCGGACGTGACAAAAGCGCGGATCCTGCGCCGGGTCGGGCCCTCGGCATGGCAAGAACATCAAGCAAAAGGCCGGATTAACGGCGCGATCTCGGAGGCTGCACCGGGG
>JASHRR010000398.1 GCA_030037185.1 Xanthobacteraceae bacterium
GGCTACAACTTCGGTCCGGCCTGGACGAAAAGCCGACAAACGATATTATTGATGTTCAAATGGCTGATATTCACCGAGTGGGCGTGATCGGCGCCGGTCAGATGGGGAGCGGCATCGCTCACGTGTGCGCCCTCGCCGGCTTCGAAGTCGCGCTTAACGACATCTCGGAGGAACGAGTCCGGGGGGGAATCGCGACCATCAACGGCAACATGGCGCGCCAGGTCGCGCGCAAAGCGATCGCCGAAACCGACCGACAGGCGGCGCTGGCGCGGATCAAGGCCGCCGACAAGCTCGAAGAGCTGGCAGAATGCGATCTCGTCATCGAGACGGCCGTCGAGAAGGAAGACGTCAAGCGCAAGATCTTTGCGGCGTTGTGCCCGCTGCTGGGGCAGGGTGCCATCGTCGCCACCAACACCTCATCAATCTCGATCACAAGGCTCGCGGCCGCGACCGATCGGCCCGAGAAGTTCATCGGCATTCATTTCATGAATCCAGTGCCGGTGATGGAACTGGTCGAGGTGATCCGCGGCATTGCCACCGACGAGGCGACCTACGAGGCGACCAAGGCTTTCGTCACCAGGCTCGGCAAGAAATATGCGGTCGCCGAGGATTTCCCCGCCTTCATCGTCAACCGCATCCTGCTGCCGATGATCAATGAGGCGATTTACACGCTTTATGAGGGCGTCGGCTCGGTCGATGCCATCGATACCGCCATGAAGCTCGGCGCCCATCATCCGATGGGCCCGCTGGAGCTTGCCGATTTCATCGGCCTCGACACTTGCCTTTCGGTCATGCAGGTGCTGCACGAGGGACTGGCGGACTCCAAATACCGGCCGTGCCCGCTGCTGGTGAAATATGTCGAGGCCGGCTGGCTCGGACGCAAAACCAAGCGCGGCTTCTACGACTATCGCGGCGACAAGCCGGTGCCGACGAGATAGCGCTTCCGCTCGCCCACTTGCGGGCAGGGCAATCGACACCCGGTGCGGCGGATCACTGCTTGCTTGCGGGGAGAGGGTCGGTGAGAGCGGCGCTTCCCCGCGTTCAAACTTGCCACTTTACATCCTATGGGGAGGGCCAACCCTCACTGCGTCTGCGCGAGCAAACTCCGACCTCCCCGGCATGAGGTCAAATAACGGCCCGGCCGAATACGGTTGCCCCGCCATCTGCGGGCAGGACAAGAAACCCGGCGTGCGCACCCTATTGCGGCTGCTGCGCGGGTTTAATACCCATCTCCTTCGCAATCCGCGCGACAACCGCGCGCTGCTCATCGATCGATGCCGCAAACTCGGCCGGCCGCCCGGGGCTGACCAGCTGGCCGGTGCTTAAAAGGCGCGCCCCGATGGTCGGATCGCCCCCCACCTCCGACACATCGGCGGCAATCCGCTCGCGAACATCCTCGGCCATGTCGCGCGGGCCGAACAGGCCGACAAGACCGTCGAACGCCAGCGTCGGAAAGCCCGCCTCCTTGACGGTCGGAATCGCAGGCTCATCGGGAATGTGCACGCTGTTGCTGACGGCGAGGATCTTGGCTTTGCCGGCCTGCACATGGGGACGTACAATCGCAAGCGCTCCCCAATAGAGCTGGATGCGTCCCTCACCGACATCGGTGGCGGGCTGGACGGTGTCGCGATAGGGCACCTTCGACATCTCAACATGGGCCTCCCTCAGGAAGGACTCGAAAAGAAAATCGCTGATGCCGGTCGCCGTCGCCCAGTTGAGCTTGCCCGGCTGCGCCCGGGCAAGCGCCACCAGTTCAGCCAACGAGCCGACCTTCAGGCTCGCCGGTGCCGCGATGACGACAATGGTATTGGAGACGCGGGCGATCGGGAGAAGGTCGCTCTGCCCGTAGGGCAGCTTGTCGTGGAGATACGGGTGGGCCGTGAACGTCGAAGCCGGCGAGAACAGCAGCGTGTGATCGTCGTGGGCGCTGACGAATGCCGCAATCGCCACGATGCCGTCGCCGCCGGGACGATTCTCGACCACCACGGGCTTGCCCCAGCGGGCCGCGAGCTTATCCGCGAACAGCCGGGCTCCGATATCGGCGCCACTACCAGGCCCCAGCGGCACCACGAAACGCACGTTGCGTGAAGGCCACGACGACTGGGCGGCGGCCGGTAAAAGAAAGGCCAATAGCAGCAGAAAGCCTGCGCAGAGGGCCGCAAACACGGCGCGAGTTCGGTCCATGAGCATCCCCCGAATATCTTGTTGAGGCAACCGCGCGACAATAGCTAAGTCTTACTATCATAGCGTCGGTTCCCAAGGCACGGGCTTGGGTGTCGCACGAGGCCGGGCCTGGCGGCGACCCCAAGGCCCGCCGATCCTTGTTTCGGTGCGAACCTGCCGCTGTCGCCTTTGGCGACGCTACGCCCCCCCTCACCCGTGCTTGATGAAGGTCCCGCTATTCAACTCGGCGACAGCCTGTCGCAGTTCGGCCTGCGTGTTCATCACGATCGGTCCGTACCACGCAACGGGCTCCTCGATCGGCTTGCCGGACACGAGCAGGAACCGGATGCCTTCGTCGCCGGTCTTCACCGTCACCTCATCGCCGCCGTCAAACAGTACCAGGGAGCGATTGCCGGTGCGCTCGCGCACGATCGTCTCGCCCGTCGCGGTCTCTTTCTCCGTGAGGACGCCGAGCGGGCTTGAGGCATCAGAAAACGTGCCGGAGCCCTCGAACACATAGGCGAAGGCGTGCCGCGGGGCCTCGACAGGCAGCGTTTTGCGACGGCCCGGCGGCACCGTGATGTCAAGATAGCGCGGTTCGGCTGCGATGCCGTCCACCGGGCCGCGTTTGCCCCAAAACTCCCCGCAAATGATCCGCGCGATGGTACCGTCGTCATCGACGACCTCGGGGATTTCGACTGCCGGAATGTCCTGGTAGCGCGGCTGCGTCATCTTAAGGCCCGACGGCAGATTGGCCCAAAGCTGAAAGCCATGCATCCGTCCGCGCACATCTCCCTGCGGCATCTCCTGATGCAGAATGCCGCTTCCGGCCGTCATCCATTGCACATCCCCGGCCCCCAGGGTCCCGCGGTTGCCCAGGCTGTCGCCGTGATCCACCGTGCCGGCCAGCACATAGGTGATGGTCTCAATTCCCCGATGGGGATGCCACGGAAAGCCCGCGCGGTAGTCTTCGGGGCGATCGTTGCGAAAATCGTCCAGCAACAGAAAGGGGTCGAAATCGCCTGTATTGCCGAATCCAAAGGCGCGATGGAGTTTCACTCCCGCGCCCTCTATGGCTGGCCTGGACTGCGCGATCCGCTTCACTGGCCGAATTGACATCGCATCACCTTCCCTTAGATCCCGCTTTGCCTATATGGACATCGCCGCGACATTCGTCGACGACAGCGTGCTCCGACGTGCCGGTTCTGGCGGGACCTCGTCGGCTGGCCGGTCTGCGCACCGCGAATCCCGCTCGGATGAGTTAAAGCGCATCATGCCAGGATTCCCATCATTCAGCCGGCAACAGCGTGACTGTGGGCGATGCTCCCGGTGCTGCAGAATAGCCGAAGGGATCGAGCTGAGTCGTCGCGCGTTGCAGGCGGCTCGTTGCCATCTTCATCGTTAGCATCGCCCCGACGCGCGCCAGCGGCTCACTCCTCCGGCTCGGTCGTAAACATAAGCGGATAGCCCTTGCTGCGGCCAGCTTCCGTTGCCCGCATTGCCTTGGTCTCGGCGACGTCTCGCGTGTAGACCGCAACAACGCAGGCGCCGCGCCGATGCGCCGTCATCATTACCCGATAGGCCTGATCGTCGCTCATGCGGAACTCAGCCCTAAGCACCTTAACGACGAACTCGCGCGGCGTGTAGTCATCGTTCACAAGGATGACCTTGTGAAGAGCTGGTCGCTCGGTTTTTGGCGATACTTTGAGGCGTGGCTTGGTGACGATCTCAGTCATCGGATCATCCCGGTTGAGGCCTTCCCTGCAATGCATATCGATCACGAGATCAGCCCGGGCGATATGGCGATCCCAATACCTTAACATCCCAATACCTTAAAGGACGTGGCCGAACGGCACAATGCATGCCGCGCATGACGGCCCGCCACGCCTGCGTTTGCGCAAAGCAGGAATGCAACGGGGGCCGACGGGCAATTCATTCGGCGCAGATCGCGCGAATAACGCCCAGATGCTGTCAGATCGGGACGACCGCCTCAGTCCGAAACTGCCCTTGGCGTTTGCGGCGTGGGCATCCCGCTGACTGCGCGGGGTGGCGCGGCGGCGACCTGAGGGTTTTGCCGCGAAACCTCCTCCAGGAGAGCTTGGGCCATAGCGAGATGCATAAACACCGTCGGCAGAGTGGCCGCCGCAAAGGCACGCACCTGCACATCTTCGCCCGATCCTATGACGTATTGCATCAGTTGCGCCATGCGCTGATGACTCTGCACTTGCAGGCGCAGGTATTCAATGTCGAATTCGGGACCGTTCAGGCGTGAAAGCCCGTCGCGAACGTGTTGGTGTTCGGCGTCAAGTTCTTCGGGGACGGAAATTGCGTCCCGTTCGGCCAGTCTGCTTAAGGTATTATCCGCTCGCGAGTGGTCGCGAAACATCTGCCGCGCGAACTCCCGCACCCCATCGTTGCGGGTTTTCTGGTCGGCAAGCCGCGCCAGTTCGATCGCGGCCGCACCGCCGAGAGTTGCCCGGATGACAAACACCTGGTCTGGCACATTTGGCTGGTGCGGCGCCGGCACGCCAGGGGCTTGCTCCTTCGTCCCGGGCGCCGCGAAGCCGAGGTTGCCGAGGCCAAGTGTTGGGGTATTTGACTCCTCTGTCGATTGGGCAATCGCCGGGGTCAAAGCCAGCAGCGTCAAGGTTGACGATACGAAGAGATGGCGCATGAGGCTCCTTTAAGTTCCGTAACCTTCGTGAGTGCTGGGAGCGGGCATCGCGCCCGCCTCATCCCCCGCATGCGCAGGGGGACGGACGACACGCCCGCCTGCCAGCGCTCACAGCGTCAGCATGTAAGCGACGAGATCATCCTTTTCCTGCTGGTTCAGCTTCAGGCCGAGGATCAGGTTGAAAAACTCGACGGTGTCGGCGAGCGTCAACAAACGTCCGTCGTGCAGGTACGGCGGCGAGTCCTTGATGCCCCGCAAGGTGAACGTCTTGATCGGCCCGTCGGGCAGCATGACCATCCCATTCACGGTTTGCCCGATCTGGTAGAAGCGCTCGAGCTTCAAATCATGCATCATGTTGTCCATGAAGGAGGTCTGGGGAACGTGACACTCCGCGCAGCGGGCTTTGCCGAGAAACAGCCTTTCGCCGGCGAGTTCGCGTTGGGACGCTTTCGCGGGATCAAGACGTCCGCTCGGATCGAGTTTCGGCGTCGGGGGAAAATCGATGATGTCCTGCATCTGCCCCATCATCGCCACTTGGTCGGTCCGACTGGGCAGATTGGCACCCTTGCGCTGAGCGCTCACGTGATCGCCATTGAAATAGGCGGTCCGCTGCTCGAATTGGGTGAAGTCCTCGACCGAGCGCAGCGATCGTTTCGATCCGTGAATGCGCTGGTTGAACATTCCCCTCAGGCTTGTGGAATCCAGGCGAAACCGGGCGGCCTGCGGGCGGACGTCCGGCGTCTGATGAAACGCCGCATTGGTGTGAAAATTGGCATGACAATCGAGGCACGCCACGCCAAGGCTCTGGTCTGCCGATTTGCGGTCCTCGGTCTGATTGAACTCCTCCTGCGGGAACGGCGTCAGCAGCAGGCGCAGGCCTTCCAGCTGTACCGGCGTGAGAATGCCCACCATCAATGCATAGTAATTCTTGATGGTGAGCAAGTTTCCCTGGGATACGTCGCCCAGTTCGGGATGCGTCGTGAGATAAATCGGCGGCGGGAACTCCGGAGTGAATTGGTCGGGCAAATCGAAATCTACGTCGAAGCGCCGCAGACTTCGCGCCTCGCGATCCCGGATGGTATCGATCTCGATGTTGGGAAAGACCTGCCCGCCCTGGCTCTGCTTAACGTGCGGCAGCGGCATAAATCCCGCTGGCAGCAGGGCTCCTTCGGCGATGGCGTCGGGTGTCATTTGCGTCAGCGTGTGCCACGTCACGCCTTGCGGAAGCTTGACGCGTACGCCGTCCTGAACGGCTTTTCGTCTGCCCGACATAAACACGCCAGGCATCGGCTGGTCGGAGAGGTCGTAGCGCGCCCGCAGCATGTCAGCCTGGCGTCGCATGACCTCCGGCTTGGCCGCCTCGTCGGCAGCCCGCACCACCGAGAACGGCTGCGTCATCAACCCGCGATAACTCGCATCAGGCGGCAGCGAATCCGAAAAAGCTGCCCACGACAGAGCAAGAACACTTGCCGCGAAGGCCGTTCCTAATATTCCCGTGATATAGCGGCGCATGCGATGTCTCCGGCCGACGCCGGCGGAAGCCGGATGGGAATCGACGAGCTTCAGTGGAAAAACAACGAGCGCGCGTCGCTTTTCGTTCCCCATTCATGGCGCCTGTGGTGGCCGCTCGATGCCGCCCTCATAAGCTTGTGATTGAACACCTCGATGTTGTCGGGTTCGCGCCTAGAGATGAGACGTCGGTCGACGACGACGCCCCGATCGATCCCATTCCACGCCGGCATTTTTGCCGATCGCGCTCGAGCGCCGGTCACACGTCATTCGTCCCCGCGCTTGTCCTGTCTCAATCTCCGTCCGCGGCCATGACGGATTGCGCCGAAGGGCTTGCCAGCTATCAAAGATGTTCTGACAAACTCGACCGCCCGGGTGAATGGGCAGCGCACCGGATTGATGACGCCACCCGGCAGCGCAACGAAGGTCTCGCCCCGGCATCGTGCTTTCCGCCGCCGCCCGAGTTCGACCTGCCAAGCCATCAGTCACGGGAATTGCGATCCTCGGTCCTTTCGCGTTCGCGACACCGGCGGTCGGAGCGCGGTGAAAGAGCCGCGAGCAATTCAGACTCGACCGCCAACTTCGTCGATGTGCCGCAGCAAGTCGGCCGGGTCCTCGTAGACACGATAGGCGCTGCTGCGCTCCAGTTCGTCGCGGCCGTATCCTCCGGACAGGGCCCGACACCGAGCGCACCTGCCCGGCGGGCGGCCAGCATATCCCAGATGCTGTCGCCCACCACGCACGCCGTCGCAATGTCCACTTTCAGCGCGTCGGCCGCGGCGAGGAAAAGATCGGGGTCGGGTTTGGCCCGCTCCACCAAATCTCGTGTGATCACCGGGATGTGCGAAAGATCGACTTCAAGGCTGTCCAAAACAGGACCGGCGGTTTCCATGCGGCCGCTGGTGGCGATCGCCCAGGTGATGCCGGTCCGCGTGAGATATCTGAGAAGCTCGGGAGCACCCGGGAGCGGCCGCACGCGGCAGGACCGCGCGTTAAAGGCTCTCGCATGAAGGCGACGGAGACGCTCGATCCGCGCCTGATCGATATCAACCCCTATTTCGCGCAGCAGCATGTTGGTAAACAAGCCGCCGCTCATGCCGATCTTGCGGTGAATGCGTCAGACCGAGAGCGCGATGCCCTCTTGGTCGAGAGCTTCGCGCCAGGCCAGCACATGCTGATAGACGCTGTCCACGAGTGTTCCATCCAAGTCAAACAGAAACGCCGTTTGGTGCCGGGCCACCGTCACGCTCTCCTTTTCGGCCGAAATCAATGCTGCGCACCGGCCGCACGCGCCTCCGCCGGTCGACAGCGTCAGCGGCTTCGAAGTTCCGCGATCTTGGAAATTGAAGATATCATCACCGGCCGCTCTCAAGGTGCAGAGGGTGGTCACGTTTGCGGGTTTGCTTTACCGCGTGTGACGGGATTTTCAGTTTCCCGCGTCAGGGCACCCTTGCGGTCCCGCGTTTGGCAGACGCGGCAGCGCCCCGGGCGGCCGTCTATGGCGGGCAGTGGAGGAGAGACGCCGCCCAGCTTTTTTTCGTGGTGAGC
>JASHRR010000399.1 GCA_030037185.1 Xanthobacteraceae bacterium
TCTTGCGCACACGCTGCCGAGAGCCTGTTCAGCCCCTTGTGCAAATCCATGATCAGTCGATGCAGGCTGTCGACGCCTTCCGGCAGCGCTCCGAGCTCGGTTATACGGGCGACCTCGACCTCGTCATGTTCGGCTGGAAATCTTGTTTGTAGAGCCTGCAGCCGGTCCGCGCCCGCTGAACCGGCTGCGTCGTCTCCCGCCGTCAGGGCCGCAGCCATTGCGGCGACGTCATCGAAAAGGGAGCTGACCAGCTTGGCAAGTCCGGGCGCTGAAATTCTGCCGGGACTGGTGGCGCGAGCAGCAGCCACCATGGAGCGGATTGCCGAGGCGTCGAGGCTAGCGCTCGCCCATTCCGCCGACAGGTCATCCGGCTCCTCGGCCGCATGGGTGGCCCGCTCCACGACGGTTTGCAAAGCGCTCAGGCGGGCCTTGGCGCGGTCATTCGCCGCGAGCCCTTCGGCAAGGCGCACCGGCAGCAGAACTTCGGTTTCACCAAGTTGCTCGACGATGCGCGCCTTCATGTTGAGTCCGTCCCATTACTTTGAAATATCTGGCACGCTTTCCGGCGGCTGCAACTGCGGTTCGTCATTGACCAAAATGTCACAGAAGCAAAATGTCACGGGCCCCTCATGTGTGCTGAAGACGTCAGCCGCGATGATTGCATGAGTTCAATTCGACATGAAACAACACACTGGGCTTGACGCGAGTAGTTCTCGCGTAACGCCGCCGAAAATCCATTCACCCAACCGGCTGTGACCGTAAGCGCCAGTCACGATTAGGTCCGCGCCTTCGACTCTCGCCAGATCGATCAGACGGTCGGCGATGCCGTGCTTTGCCACGCCTGGGGTGGCCGAACCGACTGCTATCCGGTGTCGGGTGAGGTAATGCGCCACGTCCTCGACGTGCTGTCGGGCGGAGGCCTCCATGCCGACGTCGCAAATCTCGACGATGGCTACCGATTTGGCCTCGTGCAGCAACGGAAGCGAGTCCTGGATTGCACGGCGCGCCTCGCGGCTGTCCTTCCAACCGATGAGAATTCGCTCCGCCTTCAGCCTATCGATGCCGGGCGGCACGACCAGCACGGGGCGGCCCGTCCTGAGCACCAGGGCTGCGGGATCCAATGATCGGCAAATGTCCATCGGCCTCGGCGCCCGACCTACGATGACGAGGTCCGCGGATCGCGCTTGCGAGACGATGAAGGTCTCCGGAAGGTCGATGGCCGATCGCCATTCGAGCTTCGATTCGTTCACGCCTGCAGCTGCCCGAAAGGAGGCTTCGGTGCGCTGAAGGGCTGCCTGAATATCTTGGCGCTCCTGCTCGAGGAATTCCCCGGTGACGAAATAGGCGCCCTCCGCGGGATATGGGGGCAGCACACACGCCGAAATTCCGATCAGGGTAGACGCGAACCGATCGGTCATTTGTGCGGCAAGCCGAACTCGACCATCGGATTTTGGCTCGACTTCCACATGCACCATCAAAGTTGCGAAGGACATGGCTCGCTCCATCGGTCGAAGACGCCAGGTGCCGACCAGATTTAGCGAACACTCAGGCCTAGACTATGCGCTGGATCAATTGGCGCGGTCGGGGGATGATTGATTTCGCTCAAGGACGTTTCGCGCCTCGGCGGTGCCTTCGGGCACCAGACAGCGGAGCAGTCCTATGCTCGAACGATCGTAAGCTCCTTGTCACGACGCGACGACATTTGCTGTTGCAATTGGCGGCCGACCTCTAATCAGCCCGGGACGCAATTTTAGCCCCGATCATTTGGTCGTTATTTTTCCTGCTCTGGCTCGGCACGCTGCCGGCAATTCTGGAGGGCTTTCGAGGCCTTAGGCACGAGGCGGCTCGACTACGTTACCTATTTTGCGATGATCTACGGGTTCAGCGCCTGGGACAAACTGGCGCCGTTGCAGAGCGAATGGTTCGTGGAATCGCTTTTGACCCAGACGGCGATCATTCACATCATTCGTACCGCCAAGATCCCGTTCTTCAAGCCTGGCGAGTCCGGCGCTGATCGCGACCTCGGTGGTCATTTGCACGGTCGGCATCGCGCTGCCATTCACCTTTGATCGGTGGTTCTCGCGGCTTCGTTCCGCTGCCGCCGCTCTATTGGCCGATGCGGTGGCAATCATCTAGTGTCATGCGGTTCTCACCCGCGTGACGAAGATATGGTCCGTCCGGCGATGGGGAATTTAGGCGCGGTAACAGCGTCTCGTTTGGAGCGATTGTTCCGCGGAGGTGGACGCGCTCATGGCCGCAGCACATAGGTCCCTGGCGCAGGTCCAAGCGAGGCAGCGCCTGATCCACTAACGTGAGAGTGCTCTCGATTGATAGGCGTGCCGGAGTAGCCATTGAGCCAAGCGGCCCATTCAGGCCACCATGAACCATCCTTGCGTGGTGCAGAGGCAAGCCAAGTATCGGGGTCCACATAATGGCCTTCCGCAGGCCTCGTCATCACCTGATAGCTGCGGCGGTCATGACCGATCTCGGAGACGATCCCGGCGTTGTGACCGCCCGTGGTGAGCACATAGGTCACCTCCGTTTCGGTGAGCAGATGGATCTTGTGGGTAGAGCGCCATGGCGCGACGTGGTCGCGCACGGTGCCGACCGCGAAAATCGGCACGCGGATATCGGACAGGGCGACCGCGTGGCCTGCGGCCGTAAAGCGGCCTTCGGCCAGATCGTTGTCGAGAAAAAGGCGGCGCAAATACTCGCAATGCATGCGATAGGGCATACGGGTCGCGTCGGCATTCCAGGCCATCAGGTCAGTCATCGGCTCGCGCTCGCCCATCAGATAGCTGCGAACCATCTGTGACCAGATGAGGTCGTTTGACCGTAAAAGCTGGAACGCCCCTGCCATTTGCCGCGAGTCGAGAAATCCCTGGTTCCACATCATATCCTCGAGGAATGTGATCTCGCTCTCGTCGATGAACAACATCAACTCGCCGGCTTCGGTAAAATCGCTCTGCGCGGCAAGGAGCGTCAACGACTTGAGCCGCCGATCGCCATCGCGCGCCATGGCCGCCGCGACGACCGACAGCAACGTCCCACCGAGACAGTATCCGACGGCGTGAATTCCGGCTCCCGCCAACTGTGCGTTCACAGCGTCCAGCGCCGCCATTACGCCCTGCGTGCGGTAATCCTCCATGCCGAGGTTGCGATCTTCCTCGGACGGATTCTTCCATGAAATCATGAACACCGTGTAGCCCTGCTCGGTCAGGTATTTGACGAGAGAATTGTGCGGTGACAGATCAAGAATATAATATTTCATGATCCATGCCGGCACGATCAGCACCGGTTCCGGCCGGCCGTCTGCGGCGGCGGGGGCGTATCGAATCAATTCGATAAGGGAGTTGCGATAAACGACCTCGCCGGGCGTCACAGCGATATTGCGGCCGACGGCGAAACTATCCACGCCGGCCGGCTTGTCGCCGTGCACGGCACGCTGCCAGTCGTCGATCAGGTTGGAGAATCCTCTGATGAGATTCATTCCCCCTTGTCGCGCCGTGCGCTCGATGGCCTCCGGGTTGGTCAGCAGGAAATTTGACGGCGAGAGCATGTCGAGGATCTGCCGCGCCGCGAACTCGACGACGCTCTCATGATGGGGGGAGACGCCGCGGACGCCGGTGGTTGCGGCATGCCACCATTGCTCATTGAGCAGAAAGGCCTGGTAGATGAGATTGAAAGGGAACTGCCGCCATTGCTCCGCGGCAAACCGGCGATCTTGCGGCAACGGCTCGATGGGCATTGGCTGATTGCTCGGCAATGCATAACGGCATGCATAGGCGAACAGCCGCATCGTCTTTCGTACGGCCTTCTCGGTGAGTTGCAGGCGGGTGCCCGGCGCTGCGGCAAGATGCGTTGCCCAATCGAGATAGGCCAGCGCCAGCGCCGCGGGCGATAGGCCCGCGGTGAAGCGGGCGATCCCCGCGTGCAGCGAGCGGTCGAGCGCCTCGGCAACCCGAGGCGACACGAAGAGGCCTCGTTCACCCGTCGCAGGATCTGCAGTTCGGGGGGCCAGGCCTGACTTGGAAAGGACTGGTAGGGGGGACGGGACCATTTTTGTTGGCGGATCTGATAGTGGCCGAGGGGTATGGTCGGCAGTCACGCGGTCATCCTTCGCAAAACGCCTTGGGCGGGCCTCAACTGTCGGAAACCGAGCCCCCCTAGTACGCGGGAATCATTTCGTCGACGACGTCGGTGACACCCGGCACACCTTCGGCGAGCGCGATGAGTGCCTTGCGCTCCGCCGGAGAGCCGACAAGGCCCCAGAGATGAACTTTGCCGTCCACAACAATGACATTACGGCAGCCGAAATCCGTCCAAGATTGCGCCTGCAAACGCGACTGCAGTTCCTGGCGGATCGTGCGGCTTTGGTCCATTTTCTCGGTCGGCTCAAGATTGGCCGAGGCAAGTGCCTGGATCAAATTCGCTCGACTCACAATACCCACCAACGCGCCATCGCGGAGGATCGGAATGCGCTTGATGCGGCGGCGCTCCAGAACGGCCGCGATTTCTGCGAGCGGGGTGTCCTCGGTTGCGGTAATCACGTCTTCAGACATGAGTTCCTTCACCTGCTTGCCGTGAGCTTTGGCGAACTCCGTTGCAAGGGTCACGGCCGGGGTCATGGCCTCCATCCATCGCGGACGGCGAACCTCGGTGCCGAGTTCCTCTCGCCGCAAAAGATCGGCTTCGCTGATGATGCCGACCAACTGCCTATGATCGTCGACAACGGGCAACGCGCTGAGATCGTTCTGCGCCATCAGCCGTGCGGCTTCGGCGACGCTCGTGCCCGGCCCAACCGTCTTGACGTCTCGCACCATCACATCTGAGGCAATCATCACTCTCTCCCTTAGTGGTGGAAACTCACATCTCATCGGGTTTCTCTAAACTATTCGTGGCACGCGCTTCTCCAGGGCGGCGGCAATGCGGCGCAGCGTGGGGTGTAATTGCAGCAAGTCAGTCATGAAAGTGTCATAGACCCGGGGAATCGACGGCGGCGGCCGTTGTTGATCCATCCCACGGTTCAATGTCGGTTTTTGCAGGTGGGTTGAGGGCCGATTGTCGCGGGGAGTTAGGCCTCGCGATCGGTCGGATGAAATTGCCCGGCCAGTCGGCCGGGCATTGGTGGGGTGAGCGAGGCGGTCCGATCAGGCCTTTTTTACCTCGATCTTCTTCACCTTTTTCTGCGCCTCGGCCGTCTTCGGTAAGGTCACCGTCAGAACGCCATTCTTGAACGCCGCCTCGATCTTGTCTGGATCAACGCCGTCGGGCACGGTGAATGAGCGTTGAAACGAGCCGTAATGCCGTTCAGAGAGATAATAATCCTTCTTTTTTTCCTCTTTTTCTTCCTTTTTCTCGCCCCTGATCGTCAGAGTCCCGTCGGAAAATTTGACCTCGATATCCTTGTCATCGAGCCCCGGAAGTTCAGCGGTGATTTCATAACTGGTGGCGGTGTCGGCGACATCAACTGCAGGCACCTTCCCCCACTTGACTTCGCCGCGAAAGAACGGCTCCACGTCGAATAAGGCTCGCCTGAAAGGCGAGCGCCATGACCCCCATTCGAAATCGTCGAATAGGCGATCGATTTCCCGGCGCAAGCTTTCGAATGGACGCAGCGCAGCGGCACCCGCCTGTTCCGGCTTTTTATCTTCCGTTTTGACTGCCAGTTTGGTAGCAGCTTCAGCCATCTGCGGTTCTCCTTTCTGAGTATGAAAAATGCTTCTGCAGAAGGCCTCCAAACCGCCGCCGCGTCTTTGATGTCGATCAACGTCGGCTGATGAATATTTGGCGGTCAACGAGAGGGGCTTCGTTTCTGCAGGTCGGCGGGGGGGGGGCGGCCGGTGCCGTGGTTGCTTGCCGGGGGAAGATGCGCTCGGTCATCAGGTCCGGAACTCTGATCGTTGCCATTGCGCAAGAACAATGCCTTTTGGCCGGCGCCGACGAATACCCACGCGGTGGGAGGAATGGGGAGATTGAAACCGCAAGCGCCGTTTGAGTCGGCCGACCACCCCGCAACCGATGCGCAGGACTCGATCGGTTTGATTATTAACGTGATCACCTTACTATGGATCAAGCCACAATTCTGGTCGGTTCGCTAGGCGGAACAGCCTTATGCCCGGATTGCCGATGACCTCAGCCCACTTTGCTCCGAGATCAGACGAAATAGCCGCACCGCGCGGCTTTGTCTGGGGCGTCTCCACATCGAGCTAT
>JASHRR010000400.1 GCA_030037185.1 Xanthobacteraceae bacterium
GACGCTCGGCGCGGCGCGCGGATATTTGCGACCCACGTCGCCGAAGGCCACGCAGGCAAGTTCTCTCTCGTTCATGGCAGCGAGCGACTGGCCGAGCCGCAGCAACGCATCGGGCGCTTTGGGGCTGGTTTCGTACCGTTTTGACAAGGTCACGAAAGCATTGGCGGCATCCTGGTAGTTCTGGCGCTGGAACAAGCTCTCGCCGAGGCCGAATTCGGCGTCCGGCGCCAGCCTGTCCGACTGATATCTGTTCAGAAACTCGCGAAACGTGTCCTCCGCACGCCCATAGTCTCTGCGCCGCAGATACCCGTTGCCGACATCAAGAAGGTCCCGCGGCGACGACGCCGCTGTCGCCACTTGCGGGTAGGGTGGGGGCGTCGGGCCGCCGGGGTATCGCCGGGGGTCGGCGGACGGTCCGTAGGGCTCTGCGCCAAATCCGCCCGCCGGCGGTGGCGGTTGAGGCGGAATCGAACCCAGCACGCGCGGTGCACCGGGGGCATTGGGATTTGCCGTCGGATCGAAAGCGTCTGAACGCCGGCCGCCTGGCAGGCCCGGCTGGTTCGGCGCAGCACCGGCGGACGGACCCAGCACAAGAGGCGCACCGGGAGCGCTGGGGTTTGCGGCCGGATCGAACGCATCCGAACGCCGGTTTGCTGACGGATCGAAAGCGTCGGAACGCCGGCCCATGGTTGCCGCCGGATCGAAAGCATCGGAACGCCGGCCGATGTTGGGCTGGCCGGGCGCAGCGCCGGGCGGGCCTGCCGGCGCGCGGGCGCCGCTGCGCCCGCCGTACTCGCCTGACCGCAATTCGTTGACCGCGGCTTCGAGCTCTCGATTGCGGTACTCCATCTGCTCGATCTCGCCCGTCAATTGACGGATTTGGCTTTCCAAACGATCGATTCTGACCAGCAGCTCCGCGTTGCTGGCTTGCGCAAATGCGCTCGACGGCATCGCAATGACGCAAGCGGATAAGATGGCTGCGAAAGTGACAAGGTTCGGCATCGCTGGCATCGACGATGAGCAGAAGGCTGCCAACAATAGCCGGGGCTGCGTCGAAATTGTGGCTTCAACACGTCGCGCCATGACAGCGGGTCCCTATTTGGCCGACCCTTGGCCACATGTTTTGACAGACATTACGTCCGGGGCTCAAAGCCCGCGCCCCGCCCACATCAGGCCGCGAGGGCATCCCCGTGCCCTTCAGAGGCGCAAGTTACGAGCTCGCATTGATCACCGTCACGGCGCGCCGATTTTGCGACCAGCACGAGATGTCGTCGCACACCGCAACCGGGCGCTCCTTGCCGTACGAGATGGTGCGCATCCGCGACGGCTCGATGCCGCGTGACGCCAGATAGCTCCGCACCGTCTCTGCCCGCCGCGCGCCGAGGGCAAAATTGTATTCGCGGGTGCCGCGTTCGTCCGCATGGCCTTCGATCAAGAAGGCGTACCGGTTGTATCTGGTCAGCCACTGCGCCTGCCTGTCGAGGGTGCCGCGCGCTTGTACCGTCAGATCGGACGAATCGGTCTCGAAAAAGACCCGATCGCCCACATTCACCACGAAATCCTGCTGGCTGCCCGGCACGGCGGCGCCGCCAACTCCCCCGGCTGCAAGCTCGTTCGCCTTGTTGGCGCAGGCGGCTGCGGTTAGCGCTGCCGACAGCGCAAAGGCAAATCTGGCGGCCCGAGCGAGGCGCATGACGTTCCCCACGCGTTTACTCCTTCTAGCTATTGGCGACCCTCCCGGCCCTCGACGACAGACGGAGAGCTGGTAACCCAACCACCGCATTCACATACTTGGTCTTCGCTCGTCCGTCATCCGTCCTCGAAAGGAGCCGTGATCCTCGATTTAGCAGGGCGTTCGTTAAGGAAGGTTTTGTCAACCTTGACGGCTGCCCTCCCCCGACGTTGCCGATTCCCGCGAAACCCATTCGAATGGTTACTGAAGCATCAATGGGGCGATCGCGAGGCTGCGCTCCGCTCATGCCAATAGCGGCGACCATGCCGGGTCGGACGCATAGCTCGGCGTCGGCACCCTTTGTTCATTGCGGCCGGTGATATCGATCGTGAACAGGGACGGCCCGGTGTTGCCGCCCGCGTCGCGGAAGAACATCAGCACGCGACCGTTGGGGGCGAAGGTCGGCCCCTCGTTGTGGAAGCCCTCGGTGAGGATCCGTTCGCCCCTGCCGTCAACCCCCATGACGCCGATCGCAAAGGTGCCCTGGCCCTGCTTGGTGAACGCGATGAGGTCGCCGCGCGGCGACCACACCGGAGTGGAATAGATCCCGTCCCCAAAGCTGATGCGTTGCGCCGGCCCGCCGCCGGCCGACATGACGTAGATCTGCGGGTGTCCGCCGCGGTCGGACTCAAAACAGATCCGGCTGCCGTCGGGCGAGTAGCATGGCCCGGTATCGATGGCGGGGGTATCGGTCAGCCGCGTGGTGGCCTTGGAACGCAGATCCATCACGAACAGATTCGAATTGGCGCCCTGCTGCAGGCTCATGATCACGCGCTGACCGTCCGGGGTGAAACGCGGCGAAAATGTCATGCCCGGGAAGTTGCCGACGATTTCCCGCTGCTGGGTTTCGGTATTGAACAGATAGACGCGCGGCTCGCCCTGGAGGTACGACATGTAGGTGATTTCCTGGGTCGACGGCGAAAACCGCGGGGTGACAACGAGATCGCTGCCGTTGGTCAGATATCGCACGCTGCCACGGAAGCCATCCTGATCCATCATGGCGAGGCGCTTGACGCGCCGCTCTTTCGGACCGGTCTCGTCGATGAACACGATGCGACTGTCGAAATAACCCTTCTCGCCGGTGAGCCGCTCGTAGATCCGGTCCGAAATGATGTGAGCGATGCGGCGGAAATTGTCCGGCGTGCTGACATATTGCTGGCCGTCGAGCTGGGTGGCGCCGAACACGTCCCACAGCCGGAACTCGGCCCTGAGGCGGCCGTCCGGCTGGCCGGTGACGCGCCCGGTCACCAGCGCTTGGGCGTTGATGGCGCGCCAATCGGCATATTTGGGCTGGACGTCGGTGTCGGTGATCCTTTCGATGAACGCAGCCGGATCGATCGGAGCGAACAGGCCGCTGCGCTTGAGGTTCGCGGTGATGATCTGCGAGATGGCGCGAGCCGATTGCCCGTCGGACGGGCCGCCGGCGAGAAAATCGGGCAGCGCAATCGGCAGCGGCTGCACGTTGCCCTGGTTGAGATCGAAGCGCAGCACCGCTCCCGCCGGCCGGACGCCCAGCCCGGCGCCAACCGCAGCGCCGAGCAAAAGGGCACGGCGGCGCGTTAACGGCACAGTGCTGCCTTCTCGCAAAACGCTCTTTAAACTCGAACTGCCGCATCGCTCGTGCATGGCAAATCACCTTAATTTGCAAGGACGCTTTCCGCCCCCCTGCCTGCCCTTGCGAGGGCAGGCAGAAGGCGGCGCGTCAGCCACCGAACATGAGGATCGGATCGAAGTTGACTTCGACTTCCTGCCACGCATCGTATTTCGAAGGCGGAAGGCGAAACGGCTGGCAGACGCGCACAGCCCTGGTTGCAGCTTCAGCAGCGACCTGAAACAGTGCGTTGCTGCCGCGATTGACGA
>JASHRR010000401.1 GCA_030037185.1 Xanthobacteraceae bacterium
GATCGATGGATATCGGGCAAAGTCGGAGCCGATGACTGCGGCGGCGCGGATGATTGAGTTGCCAGGCGGCAAGAAACTTTCAGCGGCGGACGACCAAGACGGTGGTCCAAAATTTGCGCCCGCTCCATAGCTCAGCCGTTCGGCGGATACAGGGCGCAGCGTCGGCTGCACCCTGATTTACGTTGGCGCCATTCGTCGGCTAGGTCACACCCCCGGAGCCGGTCTAGTGGCAGTCAAGCCGAAGCCGTGTTCGCGATCACCCTTAAGGTGGTGAAAGCGGTTCGACCTTCATGTGTTGCGCATGAGAGCCGTCACAGGCGGTGGGCAGTTTTTTTGCGTGCTCCCTGAACTGGTCTGCGATGCCGGCTTGACTGGCATCATAAGCGGTGGTCGCCGCGCCTTTGGTGATGTCATAGAAGGCGTCGAAACTCTGCCACAGCACGAGCGTGGCCGTCGTGTTGATCGGCGAGCCGTCGGCCGGTACGCCAGGTTTCGTCTGCGGTGGAAAGAGATGCAGGAAGGCGGTAAGCAGCGTGCTGATGCGGTCGGCGCGCGCTTTTAGATCGTCAAGTTGCGGAGCCCTGCCCTCCAACGGCAAGCTCGATCACCATCATCTCGGATTCGATACCGTCCATCAGGAGCTGGTGAGCCTGAATGACATCGTCGGACCGATCGATCCCGGTTAAGGCCGGCACGCGATCCTCGCCGTGGACCTTCATCGAACCTGCAACCATAACCGACAGCGCCATTACGGCGGCGACTGCGAGGCCGGCCGATATTCGCGTCGGCGACGGCAGTATCCAAAACGTAGAAAAGCCTCCTGATAGTACGAGACTGGCAAGGCCGCACGCCCTGCCGTTCGCGGTTTGATCCAAGTCCGGGGCACGTTCCGATACTATGCGGGCGCGCGAAGGTTGCGGCTCTCGGCTTTCTCTCCATCTTCCGAGAGCCTCCGAGAGCCGGGCGTGACGGTCTGGCGCCGACTTCGCGCCGCTGCTCAGTGCGACGACATCGTGACACCGGAATCGGGGTCAGGCAATGCGCGAGTGCGGGAATCGCGGCGCCATTAACCAATGATTGCGCTAAGAATCACCAATGCCGTCGTCAGCATGGGCGTAGATTTGCCTCTGGCAGTCGATGGCGAGGGCTACAAAAGCAGGGACCTCGCAAAAAGCGTCCTCTGGGCCGGATAGAGTGCTGGTTGATGAGCAGAGCGAGGTCCAAGGATTTCTGGCGGGAGTTCGGTGTAGTTGGTACCTGCAATCGCCACCGCGCCCGGAGACGCACCCGGGGAAACGGTCGCGCAATTCCCGCGGGCGTGATTGACGCGTTTGGGCGTCTGCCGATATGATAAGCATGCCCTCTTTGGCGGGCGAGTATAAGCCCGTTTTTGGTTTTCTAATTTTCCTGACTGTGACGGCGCGGAGCAAAATCCAGGGTGAATAACCACTCTTATCGACGATCTCGGAGGTCTCCTTGGCCAAAATCTACACGCGTAAGGGTGACAGCGGCCAAACTAGGCTTTTCACCGGCGAGCGGGTCTCCAAAGACGAAGCACGGCTCGAGGCTCTTGGGTGCATCGACGAACTGGTCGCGTTCCTTGGGCTGGCACGATCAGAAATTGAGGATTCCGATATTCGTTCGCGGCTGACTGCGATGCAAAGCGAACTCTACCTTATTCTCAGTGATATCGCGTCGGCGGCACAGGACAAGCCCTCGGGTACGAAACTCCCCGACGACGCCATCGACATAATCGAATCCTTGATTGACGCATATGACGCCAAACTGCCGCTGTTGCGCGACTTTATCATGCCTGGCGAGAGCCGCACCTCCAGCCTCCTTCATGTCGCCAGGACAGTTTGCCGCCGTGCCGAGCGTCGTGTAGTCGTGATCGCGCGGAATTTCCCGTTGAACGCGCGTGTTCCGGCCTATATGAATCGTCTCTCTGATCTACTCTTCGTGATGGCCAGGCTGGTGGATCACGAGTCAGGGCGACCGGATCACACATTCAAGGCGGCGCTTTAGTCTAGTCTAGTCTAGCGTGCCGTTCTTGCCTTCGTTAGGGTGCCGGAATCGCCATGTCAGGACGAAAGGATGCCCTCAACCAGTAATGCCGCTACGAGACCGGCCGCTAATGTGAAGACTGCCCCGCGCATGAGGTCATCCCTTGTTTCCGCGGGTGCGTCTTGAGGGTCGCCTAGCCAGACATCCGTAACAAGCTCTCCGCGATGCCACAGAGGCCCTACGAGCCGGCGCTGAATTGCTCCAGCCATCGCGGCCTCGCTGCAACCTGAGTTGGGGCTTGGCAAGACGGCATGCTGGGTGAGGGCGACGGCCCACGCTTTTCGTGACGAACACGCCGGCACGGCGACCGCCACTGCCGCGATTAACCCGCCAACTAGGCGGGCGGGGACGTAGTTCATCGCGTCGTCAAGCCGCGCACCACACCAGCCGAAACGAAGGTACTCCGCGGTCTTGAACCCGACCATCGAATCCATCGTGCTGACGACCTTGAAGAGGACGAGACCTGGGAGCCCCGCGAGGCCATACCAAAACACTGCACTGACAAATCCGTCCGTCAGGTTCTCGCTCATGCTTTCTATCGCGGCGCGACGACACGCGCCCGAATCCATGCGGTCCGTGTCCCGTCCGACTAACATTGCTACAGCTTGGCGCGCCGCGCCGAGGTCTTTGCGCGTTAGCGCATCCTCGACCCGCCAGACGTGCCGGAGAAGATCCCCAAGTGCCAATAGGCTGTAGAGGATGAACGTGTGCACGATCCAGGCAAGCGAATTGGAGGCCATGAGGGACAGCCGCAACGCAAACGCGGCAACCGCAACGGAGAGGACCGCGAGGCTCACAAACAGCACGCCGTCGCCGCCATATCCTTCGGCACCGATTGCGCGCAGCCATTTTTCGATATTGACTAATGCATCCCCGATCAAGCGAACGGGATGCAGGCGATAAGGTGGATCTCCAAGAGCAAGATCGGCGAAGACGGCAATTGCCAGCGCAACAGGATGCGGGGCAAGCAACGACGTCAACTCCGACGCCATTTCTCGCTCCATCCAAGCGCAATGGCGGCGGTCACCAATCGCCGGGGCTCATCTAGCGTCGCGTGCAAGCGATAACGAAACTCGGGCCACTTTTCAGGTTTCGCAGCCAAATTTGCCGCCAAAGTTGCGCCCTGCTGCGCGAGCGCATCGCGAATGCACGATTGCGGCAGCATGCCGTGCCTCGCGCGATCGAGTATCGTGGCGAGGGCGTAGGCTGCAGCTCCCACCTGGGGTTCGAAAAGGATTGATTTGGAATTCTTCTTGAAGAGCTCGAAATCCGCGCCACTGAGCAAGTCCGCCAATCGACTGAGGATCAACTGTTCATTCACTCCGTATCGCCCGAGCGCGTGAAACAGACTGCGTGTGTAGCTTGCTTCCAGTCCGTTCTGCCACCGCAAGGCCTCCAGCGTCGCCTCTCGGACCGCTAACCCGATAATTTCTCCAAACTTCGTATGGGGGCTCGCAGAACTGAGTGGTCGGCCACCTTCTATGGGCGCTGCAACACAATATTGGTCCGTGCCTGTTCCCGTCGCGAACTCGGCGGAGTAGCAACTCGGCACCGCAAGCCGCTGCAATGCCGCGCTCTTGGCCTCCGTCGCCACGGCCACCATCCGGGCCAAGGCCGGTATAGTGACAGGTGAGGTGACGACAAGAATCAAGTTGATCGTTCCATGCGGCAGGTCACGCAATCCGTCTTCAGATTCGCACCACGTCGTCGGATCGCCCGCACACGTTGCGTTCGTTTCAACGCCTGCGGTTACGATCGCCAAGGCCTCGACGTGGTCGTGCATTCGTCTAACCACTGCGGCGTAATTCATGTTGGCAGCTGTCCCCATCACGGCGGCCTGTCCGGGAGGCACGCCGATGTGGGCACAGACTGCGTCGTGATAAGCTTCCTCTCCCTGAATCAAAATGACTTCTGAAACGATGTTGTGACCAGCCCCTTCGCAACTCTGATGATTGATGAGATAGCGTAAGTGATCGGTCTGGCCGCCGTTTCGGGCCGATGTGCTGATCGTATGATGCGGCACCAGAAGGTCGACTGCAATAAACCGTCCATTCCGCCGCACGACGGCATGCCGGGCTTCCGCCAAGATTTCCCACTTCATGTTGAAGCCCTGTTGGTTCAACTTTAGCGACGCTAG
>JASHRR010000402.1 GCA_030037185.1 Xanthobacteraceae bacterium
GTTGGTTGTAACTAAAAGCATATATTTTATAAAAATTATTTATTGAAATAAATTTCAGATGCAAAACTCTGCTCTCTCACCTCGCTCGGTGCCGACGCGAGCTGCTTTGAGCAGATAGTCTTAGAATTCTATTCAACTCCCTCCAAACCCACCAGAATTACGCCAATCTTCTAGCCGCTGTCTTGACGCGTGAACAACCACTGCGAGTTGGCCGAGAACGTCAAACCAACATACGCCTCGACCGGCGTCGCACTCTCGAAATCGGCACGCAATCGGCTTAGGGTTCGCGAATGCCGCAAAACGCCGCGCCAACAAGTTTCGCTCCTGGAAACCGCGGCTCTGTCGGGTACGGTCGGCCGAAACGCGAAGTTGCCGTGCCGACGGCGCAGGCGGTCACCAAACTAACCTCGGCCAGCGAGAGAGCTGAATCCAATTCGCCGCACCAGACCCGATCAACGAATGCGGCCCCGACGACGAGACTGACGTTCCTGGAAAGAAAGAATTCGATCGCCTGGAAGAACCCGTCGAATGGTAGTTCCCGCAGATGCTCTTGTGTAGCAAGTGCAGGCACGCCGCTTAGTGTGCGGTGAATTCCGTCGTGGATCTCGTCGGCCCTGCAAGGCGCTTGAGAATGCGCGGGCGAGGGTCGTCTTGCCGGCTCCTGGGCGCCCGCTTACGATTATCAGTTGGGGCCGAGGAGTGCTGTCTTGGAACGTCATGTTGGTCGTCGGGTGGACGCTATTGTATATGGACATTTATCGGTCACCTTTTCGCAGCACAAGGGTATAGTCTTTGCTATGAGCGAGATACAATCTTTCAAGGACACCGATACGACAAGCAAGGAGTGGCTAAGGGCAAGGCTGTGCCATGTTTACTGGATCGGCGGCGGCAGCGGCACCGGCAAGTCGACGATCACCAAGCTCATAGCAAGTAAATACAATCTTAGACTTAGACTATATTCGACGGACGAAGCGATTGTCTTCAGACCCCTCCAGAGGAACGCCCGCTCAGCCGCGCCTTTGGCGAGATGGATATGGACGAGCGGTGGGTAAGCAGGTCTCCAGAGATAATGCGCAATACCTTTCATTTCATTCAGGGTGAATGTTTTGATCGAATTGTCGAACATCTCCTAGAGTTCCCGTCCGACTGCCACATCGTCGTCGAAGGGTTCCCGTTGCTCCCTGATCGGGTGAAACCGCTACACGACGCACCTAAACAAGGCGTTTGGCTTCTTCCGACGCCCGAATTCCGTCGTGCGGCGTTTGAGAGCCGGCGAGGACTGCCATGGACCTGTCAGTGGCAACCACAGAACGTGGGTTAAAAAACATTCTTGCGCGCGATGGACTATTCGCTGAGCGCCTTCGGGAAGAGACTGGAAGTGACCGAAGGGACTGGCGGTCCGCCCATTCGCACATGAAATACTTACTTCCATCCCGCATGCCGCGCCCGAATGAAGCGCGGCGGCAACGGAAGCTCGCCACCGACCCGTTCGCGGGCGAAATGATCCGGGGATGCCCGTGCCCAGAATGAGACGAGGTGATACCAGGGGTGAAGGCGACGTCCGCGTAACCACGAGCGACTATTCGGGCAGATCGCGATGCATGATGCCGAGGCGACCGGGAAAATTCGTCTCCGCTGCGGCGAGAGCGTTGCAAGCTGCGCTTCGACGGCAGCAAAACACTGCGCACGCACGTCGCCTGAATCAGGCACCGCGATCCGCGTACCGATGCGGAGGAGGTCGGCGAGCCTGCGAATGCCGCGCGGATTTCCACGCTTCGCGCTCGCCTCCGCCAACGTCGCCATGATCGACGACGGTCTCGGCTTCCCGTTCGTGCTCTCGACTCCCTCCCTCGAAATGCAGCTCAGCTGGCATGTCTCCGGCGTCACGTGCGACGACGGCGGCGTCGATTGGGGCTTTGGATGCAACCGGGGCTCGGTGTGTAAGACTAAGAGATGGTGTGTAAGACTAAGAGATGAAGTGAGCAGCCGGCGCATCCTAGACCTAGAAATAGTGACCGTGAACCGCTACGCAGTTCGTTCGCTGTCCAATGTCGTCATGAGCTGGGACGCATAGCGTGAGCCGGCGACGGCGTCGATCGGAACGGCTTTCTCGATCCGCACATTGTCGTCGGCTGAAAGCACGACATCGAGCGCGCCCAGCGCTTCCAGCAGTTGCGTGCGATTAGGCGCGCCGACGACCGGGACGATGCCCGGCCCTTTGGCCAGCACCCAAGCGATCGCCAGCTGCGAGTTGCTCACGCCTTTTTCCTTTGCGATCTCTCCAAATATCGCGACCAGCTTCTGATTACGCTCGAAATTTTCTTCGTTGAAGCGCGGTAGGTGGGAACGTGGACCTCTATCGCCGGCCGGCTTTGCTGTCCCGCTGAGCAGTCCGTGCATCAGCACGCCGTAAGCGATGACCCCGACGCCCAGCTCGCCAAGCACCGGAAAGATGTGCTCTTCCGGACCACGCGTCATGATGGAATATTCGATCTGCAGGTCGCAGATTGGATGTACTTGGCGCGGCGGACCGTCTGCGGGCCGACCTCCGAGAGGCCGACATGCCTCACGTAACCCGCCTTAACGAGGTTGCTGATCGCACCGATCGTATTCTCGATCGGGACGTGGGGTCCAAACGCGCTGGGCGGTAGATGTCGATGTGATCAACGCCGAGGCGTGTCAGGCTGTAGGTCCGATAATTCTTCACTGACGCGGGCCGTCCATCTATGCCGACAAAACTGCCGTCCGGTGATCGCAAACCGCCGAACTTGTCCGACAGAATGACGTTGTCGCGCCGCCCCCTGATCGCTTGAGCGATCAGCAGCTCGTTATGGCCGCCGCCATAGAAATCGGCCGTGTCCACCAAGTTGCCCCCGCGCTGGATCGCTTCCTGGATCGTGGCGACACTTTCGGCGTCGTCCGTCGCCCCACGATCCTGGCGAGACATAGCGGCGCATCCTAACGCAATCTCAAACACCTCCGGCCCGCTCGTCCCAGGCGTCGCATGCTCAACCCGATTCCCCCTCTGCAACGATTCCTCCTAGCGGTTGTAAGCTTACGGCCTAGTCACTGAACCAGATCTTGAAGGCTGACACATCCAACAATTTCAACGTGGAGCGTTAGCCCAAGTGAGGACTGCCGCCGCCACCCCTTCTGGCTGTTCCGGAAAGAGGGCATGCGACGCATCGTCGATGAGCACGGTGGTGACACGGTCTCCCACCAGATCATGGAGCTCACGCCGCAGCGGCGGCGGCTTAAAGGGATCGAACGCCGCGTTGATCTCGAGCAGCGGCGCCTTGCCGCCGGCCCAGTAGCGGTCCAGCTTGCTCGCCCTGACCGCCGCCCGCTGCACGGCCAGCGTAGCTGGATACCAGCCCTGGAGCCAAGGGCGTGGATCGTGGCCGGGAGCGAAGAACGCCTTTTCGAGCGCAGCGAGCCGCTCGGCTTCCGCACGGGCCGGGTCGCCGGCGATGAACGGCGTCTCGTTTACGTCGGGCGCAACCTTGGTCGCAGATGCGGCCGCAAGGACAAGGCCGCGAACCAGCACGCCGTGTTCGACGGCGAGGACACGGCCGACGGAATTGCCGTAGGCATGGGCCAAGACCACCGCCCGTCCGCCGGCCAGCCTCCGGATGACGTCGGCCACATCCTCGCCAAGGGTGGCGAGGTCGAAACCCTGCATCGGGCCAGTGGAGCCGGCGATACCGCGAGGTTGTGTATATCTCGTCGAGATTAACCCCCGTTTGATACTGTCGAGTCAGTCTACTCAGAGTTGCAGAGCGGGCAGGGCCCGGCGGCATGATCCAGAGATGCGACTGGCAGCTAGCGGAGGCTGTCGGGAAACCATGTGCGACGAGGACTACTCCATCAGCAGGTGACGACGTAGTGGATGATGACCTCCCGACGCAGCCGCGGAATTCGCTCTTCCCATGCGCGCATGGGACGAGGGGTCTGAGGGGTCTAGTCCAGCCGCGATCCTCTGCACTTTTGTGGAGCAAGCCATGTGTATTTGCACTGTTGAAACCTGCATATCATAGCAATAGCTAACTAATGTGAATTTAATGCAATCTAAGGTGGTTGTCTCACCACAGAAAACTTAGGAGGAGAAAGCAATGCGCCAATTTATGATGACGGTAACGACCCTGACCGCCTTCGGAGCCCTCGTGGCTGCAGCCCAAGCTGAGAGCCTCCATGGAGGGCCGATGCAGAATGGAAATCAATGCTTCAAGTATTCCCCCGGTAATTCCAAGGATGGTCGGTTTGGTTCCTGGGGCGCGTGTCCGCAGGCAGCTGCAACACCTCGGTCCAGTCGTCGCGGTCGCGCTGCAGCCCCGGTGACGTCGCCCATTCTGAGCTACCCGCACGAATCGGCGCAATGAAGCGGTTGCGACGGTCAGCGGTCCCGCGATAATGGCTCCCTCTCCAGCGCATGAAACGTTTTCCGTTCGCGGGGCATGCGCTGGACTTTTCGAATTCGGGATGCTCATGTGTATCGACACGCACCGGCGGACGGCCTAACGTCACGGCTTCGTGCCTTTCCAGCGCGGCTTCTACGCGCCCTTTCTTTTGGCGAGCGCCGTAGCAAGGCCGCCCTCCTGTGCCTCATGACCGGTCCCCTGCCGAAATTGTCTCCCCACCGGTCCCTTCTGTTTGTGAGCTGTCGATTGGTTTGCGAGGGCGCACGATTGAGCGCAGTTTTGGCTACGGTGGTCGTCCAGTGCCAGGTATGGGGACTACGCTCGATCGGCAGACGCTCACCAGGATGATGGCCGACGCACTCGCTCACCAATCGAAAGCACGAGTTTTGGGCCGAGAGCTTGCGAAACGATTGCACGCAGTCGTGCTCAATGCACTGAGAGAAATGTCCACTGAT
>JASHRR010000403.1 GCA_030037185.1 Xanthobacteraceae bacterium
GCCCACTTCTGCCGACTTGCGTGGTGCACAAAGCGGGTCGGTTAGCTCAGGTACTCGGACGTGCCGCTCACTGTGATCGGCACAACCGTTCGGGTCCCGCAGCGTACGCAGGCATAGCTCTGATAAAACGAAGTGTCGTCGTGTCGGGACCATGTATTACCTCGCGTTAGGCGGCGCCTATTTTGGTGGCTACTGCAAACCAAAACGCCTTGGCCTTGACATCGACGTTGGAAAACGAAAGCTCCCACTGGCCTGGATGCTCGCCCCGGGGTAAACGCGCCCGGGGCAAACGCGCCCGGGGCAAACGCGCCCGGGGCTTTTGCTTTTTCAGACGATCATGGTGGCCAGCCTCCTTGCGCACACGCGGTGGAATGCTTCGACAATGATCGCCTGGACGGCGTCCTCGCCGATCGCGTCGACCGGGTGAATGCCGCCGGATCGGCGGCTATTGCCCGCCCTTACCTGCCACGTCGCGTCGCATGGAGAGGCTTACGGACCTGGCTGGCGATCCACTCCTTTACAGTGTGGAGCGGGTGTAGAGGACTTGCGCCGGACTGTGACGTACCGCTTCTGCCGCATGAGCCCTCTGCAGCCCGACGCCCCGACTTCAGTTGTTGAATTCCCCAAACCTGCGCCTCTTAATGTCCGGCATTTGACCGCACCAGACGGTCGCAAACTTCGAGGACGACCGTGGGGTCGGTTGGCGTCAAACCGGAAGCGGCGTCGCGTAGGATTGGCATGCACACCGCGATGGCGGTGATCACAGGCTGTCTGGATGATTCTCGACCGGATGGTGGTGCGGATCACCACGGTCAGTATCCCGTGCCGTCTGGAAATCGACCTCGGCCGCGCAGCCGATCACGGCTGAAGAAACGGGCTGCCCCGCCGCGGAAGCTCTCATGGGGAATAGGAACTGTGGCTGATCTGGAACTTGGTCCGCTGCCCAAGAAAAGTCGTCCAAACCAAAGCTTTGATAGCGCAGATGCTGGACTCCGTGCGGATCGCGCCTAGCGCACTCTTGAAGGCTTCGACTTCCGATAAGCCAAGCTTTGAGAAGTAGACAACCACGGCAACATGAACACTGCATTCCTGCTCATGGCGCAGTATAGCGGCGCGGCGATTATCCCCGTCGAAGCTGTGTGCCGTGATTAGTTTTCGCACCTGACGGCAGACAAGTTCGTGCGCAGGTGGCTGCGGGCGAGATCGCGATCCCGCTCGTGCGGAGGGAAGGCAACAGTCAAAAGGCGGCGAAGGGTGTCCATCTCGCCGACCTTGCCGCCCGGATCGACGCGCGTCGCGTCGCTGCCGTCAAAGAGTGCCAGCAGTTACAACACAAAGCCACGGCCAGCTCGCATATTTGTCGCCAGTCTGGGTCGGCGGCCAACGCTGGACGAGCTGGACAAGCTGATGAAACATTTCGGCGTGATCCGGCTAGGCGTCCGAGTTTGAACCCGATGCAAACTATCATCGCGTTCGCGATCTTCTCCACGCGCTGCGAAGACGAGATCACGGGCCTTGCGTGGGCGGACCTGGACGCAGACAGATCGCGCATCATGGTCCGCGACATGAAGCATCCAGGCGACAAAACAGGGCAACGATCAGTAGTGCGAACTGACACCAGAGGCACTGAGGATCATCCGGTGGCGGTGGAAGACAGAACGCCCGCATATTCCGTTGCTCGACTGACGCCGTCTGTGCGGCCTTTACACGGGGACGGCGCCTAGCTTGTAGAGCGCGACTTGCGCGTCCTTCAAGGCTTGCTGGTTAAGCAGGTATCCCCACAGCGGGCGCGCCACGGCGAACACGGCGCTCAGGTGCGCTAGATAATTCTGCACGGTCGCGGGCTCGTGGTCCTTCGCCAGTTCGTTCGCGAACGCGCTGATTTCTTCCCTACCGATCTCGGAATACCGCAAGCCGGCAACGTCGTGTCTCTTGATCGCCCCAAGCACCTGAGCCTTGATGCGATCCATCTCCCGCTTCGATTCTGATATGTACCGATCGATCACGGCCGCGAGCGCCGGGTCGTCGCTGCGTACCAGCGCCCCGGGCTGGGCCAACTCGGTCTCGCGTTTCTAGAAGCCATGCGCCCGCCGCCTATTTACGATCGAATGTCTGCGTCTCGATCCGGATGGCCTTGCCACCTTTCTTGATGCGGATAACCGCGGTATAGCCGGTGGTGCCGTCCCTACGGCGGCGTGACACATGGTTCCCATCGGCGCAACATGCTTCCGGTCAAGTGTAACATTGTTACACCGTGTGGGAAAAATGTCCCGGAAAGTACGTAAATGGTCGGGAATACGACAGACTTAGCAATGCCAGAAGTGGCTGCGACACAACGAAAACCACGGGATTACGGGGCCCCCCGTTTCAGCATAGCACCTATGATGGATTGGACCGACCGCCACTGCCGCTATCTCCATCGGCTGTTGACGCGGCGCGCGCTGCTCTACACCGAGATGCTCACTGCCGGCGCCGTGCTGCATGGAGACCGAGCGCGGCTGTTGCGCTTTGATCCGAGCGAGCATCCTGTAGCGGTCCAGATCGGCGGGTGCCATCCCGGCGCGCTCGCGGCATCGGCCCGTATCTGCGCGGATGCCGGGTTCGACGAGATCAACCTTAATGTGGGCTGCCCGTCCGAGCGCGTGCGCAATGGCCGCTTCGGCGCTTGCCTGATGGCCGAACCGGCGCTGGTCGGCGAATGCGTCGCCGCCATGAAGGCCGCAGTGACTGTGCCGGTGACGGTCAAGTGCCGCATCGGCATCGACGACCAGGACCCTGAGGCCGCGCTCGATGCGCTCGCCGCTGCGACAGTGGCGGCAGGCGTCGACCGTCTCATCGTCCATGCCCGCAAGGCCTGGCTCAGCGGTCTGTCGCCCGAGGAGAATCGCAAGGTACCGCCGCTCGACTACGGGTGCGTGTATCGGCTCAAGCTGCGGTTTCCAATGGTTGAGACGGTCATCAATGGCGGCATCGCGACGGTGGAGCAGGCGCGCGTCCAACTTACAAGACTTGACGGCGTCATGATGGGTCGGGCTGCCTACCGGGAGCCGTGGCGGCTCCTCGACGTCGACCCGATGCTGTTCGATGCGCCGGCTCCCGCAACCTCCATCCGCATGGTGGCCGAGGCCATGATTCCCTACGTCGAGCGGGAGACGGCGGCCGGGGTCCGGGCGAGTTCCGTCCTGCGCCATCTGGTGGGACTGTTCCATCGGGTGCCTGGGGCGCGGGCGTTTCGCCGCCATCTTTCGATTGCATCGGTCAAGCCCGGCGCCACCGCCCAGGTCCTGCGCGATGCTCTCGGCCCGATCAGGAGCGACGCTGCACTGGCCGAAACCGCGGCCGCATGATCGTGTGGACGGGGGAGGCGACTGATGTTCGGCATGCCGATCGGCGAACTGGCCATTCTGGCGGCCGGCGTGGCGAGCGGCGGCGTCGGGACCGGAATCATGGCTGGCCTATTCGGAATCGGCGGCGGCGCCGTTATTGTGCCGGTGCTTTACGAGGTATTCGGCGCGTTCGGCGTGGCCGAGGAAATCCGCATGCAGCTGTGCGTCGGCACTTCGCTCGCCATCATCGTGCCGACGACGCTCCGTTCCTATTTCACCCATCGCCACAAGAACCGCGGCCTTGATGACGTGGTTCGGAAATGGACTTTGCCGGCCATTGCCGGGGTGGCAACGGGCGCCGCCGTAGCGGCGGTCGCGCCAGCGGCCGTCTTCAAGGTGGCGTTTGCGGTCATCGCCGGTATTATCGCGGTAAAGCTGTTGTTCGGCCGCGAAAGCTGGCGCGTTGCGGACGACCTGCCGGGCGGTACGCCCTTGCGGCTGTTCGGCTTCGTGATCGGGCTGTCGTCGTCACTGATGGGCGTGAGCGGCGGTTCGGTGGCGAACATGATCATGATGCTTCATGGCAAGACCATACACACCGCAGTCGCGACCTCCGCCGGGCTTGGCGTCCCGATCGCAATCGTTGGCACGATCGGATTCATGCTCGCCGGCCTGCCACATCAGAGCCTTATGCCGCCGCTCAGCATCGGCTACGTGTCTCTGGTCGGCTTCGTCGTGATGGCGCCGGTGTCAAGTTATGTTGCTGGCTTCGGCGCAGGGCTTGCCCACAAGATGCCGCCGCGCCGGTTGGAGATCGCCTTCGGGCTGTTCCTGGCCGTCATGGCCGTGAGGTTTACGGTTGCCAGCATTGAGTAACCCGCCAAACCAGTCCTAAATACTTAATATGGAATCGAACGAGAATGTTGTTTGCCGTTTCGACCCGGACCACCGGCTTCAGCTGGGCTGAGTGTGACAGAGCCGCTGGCACCAACGGCGATTCGCCCGACGTGGCCTGCGCTTTGATACGGGCGAGCCATTTGCCGGAGCGAGGCGAACGGTGCCTGGCCGGCAAGCCCAGCTCGGCCCCCATCGCCAAAGCGTTTGGAACCGCCAAGGTTTATATTACGCGCCGTTGGAATCGGTGATTGAGTGGAAGAAGCGGCGGCGGGTCATCCCTGCAAGGGCCGGTTCGCCGGACCTACGGTTACGCGCACAATACCCCGGCGATTAATGGATGGCGGTGAGATCGTTCGATCACGTTCCCGGTGATCCTGGCGCCCAACCGGTTCAAGAATTTCCGGAGAGACTGAACGCGGGTAATACCGTTTCCCGCGGGGGCAGGGGTTCCGCCGCGGACGGGAATGATGGTCGTATGGCGGCCTGAAGATTTGAGGTGGACGAAAGTCGCTGGCGCCGCTGTTATTTACGCCCTGGCTGGCGACGAACCAGCCCGCAATCAGTCCCAAAATGAGCCACGCAACGAGACACATGCAACTTCCCACCACGAAAACTTTGCTGGACGGATTTTCGTTCCGCAGCCGGCGTCGCAGTCGCTGGTTCGCCGGGCTGCGTTTGCGGCGGCGCAGCTGACCCATCTATCTGAACCATGAAGTTCAAGACCAGCCGGTGCTAGCGTCAAAACACGACGGGTATTGGCTGATTGTCCGCCGGGACGCGCCGACAACCGATTGTGACGCGCGAACACCTGACGGAGAGGACGGTTTGTTTGATGGAGCTGCACCGGCGAGAGGCCTCGCGTACCGCAACACAGGCGATCGATCTGCGCGATCGCGTTTCTCGATCGCAAGGCGGCGCTGGCGCGCCTGCTCAACGGCCAGGTAGCCGAGGATCGGCCGACCGTCTTTGAGCGCGCTTGCCAGCTTGGCGCCGAGGATATCGGCTCAAAGTGATGACGGGTCCACAATCCGGCCGGCGTCGCCGTGGTCGAGCACAGCGAAAGGAACAAGAATCATACGATTTTTAGCCCCAATGCGCGGATTGCTACGCAGCCGGCACTATTCCACTGAGGGCCACCTTTCGGCCCACGGAATGCCTCATCGGCCGTGCCTAATCGTGCCGCGCGCGGTTCCACGCGGCTGGACATCGCTCGCGACCTCGGTCCCCTTCGTGGTGCCCCTTGTCGGGGGATCGCGGTCTTGTTGCGAAAGTCCGGTCCCTGCCCTCAGCACGGGGACCGGGTACTTCCGTCGAAGTAGCCGCGGCCCCAGGCGCATGGAGGGGGTGTGGGGAAATGCGCCGGGGGCAACGCCGGGCCGATCGTTTCTGAAGAATCAGCATCGGCCGCCCGGCTACAAAAGCAACGATGCTGATCTGTTGTCTGTCGGCTTCTCGACGCTTTCGACAAGGATGTAGGCAGCGTGTCCGCGGCGCAACACCCGGCCCTCGCCTGAGCCCCCTTCGGCCGAGGAACAGCGCCGTGGCGGCGGGCGTTAGCTTGCAGCGTGAGGCCACTGCCCTGTGTCCCTTCACGCGGCCCCGGCCCTAGCTCCATTGTCTTCTCCCCCGAGGGCCGGGGCTTTGCTGCTGGGTCCCTCCGCTAGCGGGCGCACCCGGGCGCCTTCTTTTCGTTTTTTCGGGCGTTGAAGCGAGATCGCTGTGCGAACCTGAACCCGGGAGAAGCCGACAGGGAATTGCGACTGACAGACTGTTGCAAATCCCCAGCTCTTTTTTAATTTTATCTTTAATTTCGCTTCGCCAGGCGGCAGCAGCTCGCCGCCAGCGGAACGCGGTCGCTTGGACAGCGTTGGCTTGCTGCGTGAGCTAGCCAAGAGGCTCACGCGGCCCCGGCCCTTTCAATATCTTCTCCTCCCCGAAGGGCTGGGGCTCTGCCTGCCGGCGTGGCGAGCCGTTGGAACGCGCACCAGCGGCATTTGGACTGAACGGATGCCGGTGCGCCGATGTTGCTTCTGCCACAAAGTTCCGAAACGCCGGGGTTCGACGTGATCGCGGTCGCACACGTCGGCTAGACGTTCAGGGCATTACGGTGGTTTGATGGGGTCGGATATCGACCTTCTCGGCGGGATCGACAGCGAGCGCCACATCGAACCTGGAGTGGAGCACGGGGTCATCGGACAAGCTCAAAGAACCGCTTCAAGATTGCCGCGCGGCCTGTTGAATCTCCCGACCCGACGATGTGCACGCTGCCGAAGCCACAAGCAGCAGCGGGCAGCAGGGCACAGCCGCGAGGAATGGCGCGGTGTTGCGCTCGTTACGGATTACTGACTCCTGAACCCCTCATTACCACCTTGTCGCCGCGCACCTCCCAGCCCTGCAGCCGGGAGAGAAAGCTCATGCCGAGGAGACTCGTCTTGAGTGAGCCCGGTTGGGCAATCAGTGCCGGCACCGCGCGTTCCACGATACCGCCGACCGCGATGCGGTCGATGATGGCGGCCGCCGCGTAGGTACGGCCATTCGCAGTCTCGATGTTGACGGTGTACTTGATCAGTTCCACCGGCAACCCGGCCGCGACGGCGGCGTCGCGGGTCAGCATCACGGAACTCGCGCCTGTATCGAGCACCATCGGCACCCGCGCGCCATTGACCTGTGCGGCCACCTGGAAGTCTCCGGCACCGGTGCGGGCCAGTTCGACAGTGCGCCCGCGCGCCGCCGCGTGCCCCGGTACCAGTTCCGCCACAACCCGGTTGCCGATGTCCTTCAACTCAAATCGATACGTGTAGCCGACCGCCAGCGTAAGGCCGATAACACCCCACATCATGGCCATCCGGACCGCCTCGCCGACGCGACCGCGGAACATCCGCGCCAACGCGCTGCCGACCAGAATCAGAAGGCCGATCCTGTAGAGGAGCGATAGCTGCTGGTGATCGTCAAGTCCCGCCATGGCGCCGCCATTGCGGACCACGACGATCATCAATGCGCCGCCGAGAGCGAGCAATCCCATGGTCTTGACCGAGCCGCGCACGTCAACTCTCCGCCGCTATCCAGTTTCCAAGCCTTCGCTTTGAGGAGCCGCGAACGGTCGTCGCTTCGCATCGCTGCGCGACTCAAGTGATGTATACCAGTTATTCGCGCATCTGACTGCGAGCAATTCTGCGAAATTGGGATCCCGTTATCTGCCTGGTCATGCTTGCGGGAACCAGGAGGGCCGGCAATCTCGAGGCACCGGCGGGCAGCGGGGCAATGACTTGGCCTGCGGCGTGTTCGATCGCCGCAGAGATTGATCGCGGCGAGAAATCCACTGCTTTTGCGGCGGTCGTGTGCCGCGCGTCGAGGTGGGGGCGGTCGCGCAGCTCGCCGGACTCGCTCAACCGCAATCCGCGTGCGCGTCGCTATCTGCGGCCTGGCAGTCGCGGCGAAGGGATCGTCGGGTATAATACTCATCATCCGGCGGTAGTCGTTAACACGTCGTCAATCTTGCCGAGAAATCGTAAGGCCATGCTTAAAGGCACTAAAATTATAGGTCCATCACAGTTAATGATTTTGGACATGAAGCGTTATGATTTTGCTCGTGCCAGTCCGCGCCGTATGCGCACTGGCACAAAAAAGGCATCGCGTGCCGACGGAGCAAATAGACTTCGGCGCCATCCAGCAAAAGTCAGTAGCGTATGAGGCCACCACCCGCTGCAGCGGTGCCGGGCGCTGCAACGTGGGCGGCGCACTAACGCTCTTGTTGCGATCGACTTCATGAAATCCGTTTGCTCGCCAATGGAGCATAGGCAAAGTGCGGCCCGGCGCCCGGACATAGAGGCGCCAATGTGCGGTCCTCCTTCCGAACGGGGGCCCCGCGTGACTTGTAGCCGCAGTCGACACCCAACGGCGCCGAGGCGTGTATTTTTGTCAAAGCTATCCCCGCGCGAGGCATGCCCCGAAGCGTTTGACAACGGCGGATTCAGCGAGCGTTCATCGGCGGGGTCGGATCATTTCCACGTCGAGGATGCCGCTTTGTCGTGAGGCGCGGGAACCGGTTTGCGCCTTCAAAACAACGAAGCAACACGAATGAGGAGAGGGGAGAAGCCCATGTTAGCTCTTTACCGCATTGCGGCCTTCCTGGCCATGTTGGCGCCGCTGTTCGTGGTGCCGGCGGGTGCGCAGGGGCTGGAGCGGCGCTTCGCGCTGGTCATCGGCAACAGCGAATACAAAGCCGGCCGCTTGCCGACCGCCGCCAACGACGCCGGGCTCGTTGCCGAGACATTGCGGACAGCGGGTTTCGATGTCGCCGGCGCACGCGACCTTGACCAGGACACTCTGCGTCAGTCGATTCGCGAATTCCTCGACAAAGTATCAGCGGCAGGTCCGCAGGCGATCTCCTTCGTATACCTGGCAGGCTATGGCTTGCAGTTCGCAGGCGAGAACTACATCGTTCCCATTGACGCCACCATTCGCCGCGGCGAGGATATTCCGATCGAAGCGATCCGGATTTCCGATTTCACGCAGCCGCTTGCCAGCACGCCCGGCGCCGTAAAGCTGGTTGTGGTCGACGCCGCACGGCAGCATCCCTTCAAGCCGGAGGGACCTGCGCTCGCCAGCGGTCTTGCGCTGGTGGAGCCTGATCCCGGCATGCTGGTTGCCTTCAACGCTGCGCCAGGCTCGATCGCGTCGATCGAGAGCGGGCCTTACGGGGCGTTCGCCCAGGCGCTCGCCGAGATGATCGGCACCGGCGGTCTCGGCGTGGACGACCTGTTTGCTCGTGTGCGTCTGCGGGTGAGCGAAAAGACGGACGGCATTGCGGTGCCGTGGTACGCCTCGAAGATCGCACAGCCGTTCTTATTCACGGAGCGCACGCCCGACGCGCCGCCGCCGCCCCAGGTCGCGACCAGCACCGAGCTGCAGAGCCGGCCGATCAGCGAATTCAGCGGCGATCAGGAAGCTTACGTGGCGGCGCTGGAACGCGATACGCTCGAGGGTTACAAGGAATTCATCGCGGCCTTTGCGGACAGTCCGCTGGCCGGGCGCGTGCGCGCCCTCATCGCAGTGAGACGCGAGGCCATCACGTGGCGACGCACCCTTTCGATCAACGCGCCGGAGGCCTACTGGTCGTATCTGAGGAGCTATCCGCAGGGCGCCCACGCGGCCGACGCCGAGCGCCGCCTGGCGCGGCTCGCGGCGGCCTACGATCCGCCGGCTTCGTTCGTCCCGATGGCCTTTGCTGACGTCGAGCCGCCCCCGCCGGACGAAGTGGCCTACCTGAGCCAGCCGGTCGTCGTGTTCGACGGCCCAGGCTTCCTGCCACCGCCGCCGGTTCCGGATTTCTTCTGCCCGCCGCCGCCAGCTGAATTTGTGGCACTGGCGCCTCCGTCGCCGCCGATCGGGGCCTTCTTCTTGCCGGTGCCAGTGGTGCCGCTAATCGGCGGGCCAAGGCCGTGGGTGCGGCCGCCCGGCTTCGTACAGCCGCCGCCGCGATCGCCGATCCAGCAGATCAGCATCAGCAACACGACGATTATCAACCAGCGTTTGGGCGCGCCGTTCAGCGCTGCATTGCCGAATGCTGTGGTGACCCGTGTCAACAACGGAGCGCTGAAAGCGCCGCCCCCTGCCGCGCCGCCACCCGCACCGATCCAGGCGGCAGCGCTGCCCGGCGCCACGGCGCTCGGCAAGCCGACCACGCCTTCGCCGCCGCGGACAGGTCCGACAGCGACCGGTGTCCCCGGCGGACGACCCCAGCCCGGCAGCGCGCGTCCGACTCTGGGCCCGAATACGGCGACGACCATCCCCGGAGCACGGCCCCAGGGATTGACCCCGCCGGGCATCCAGCGTCCGATCCCAGGCGCGAGCACGGCCACGCCTGGCGCGCGGCCCGGTTTGGGCCCGCAGCGCCAACTCGGTCCTGGCGGACGACCGCTGCCGGGGCCCTCGACTGCGACCACCTCGCCGGGTCCGCCCCGCCCTGGTCCAGGTGCGTTGCCGCCGTCCGCGGCAGTTCCGCAAGTGAATCGGCCGGCCTCACCGCCGCCGCGCACTCCGCAGGTGGTAAATCGGCCGCCGCCTCCGGAGAGCGTAAGAGCACCGCCTCCGCCGGCGGCACACGAGGCGC